>NZ_QCZG01000033.1 GCF_003097615.1 Pueribacillus theae | reverse complement strand
TGGTAACTATTGGATGGAACCATTTTCATCCCAAGTTTGTGACCCGGCGGGTCATGTATGTTTAGTTAAAAAACATGCGGTACAGAAAGTTACCAAAAAAAACGAGAAAAAATAATTGCATCGGCAAAGTTTGCGCGATGCAATTATTTTTTATTTATTCCTCTTCTTCTTTTCTAGGCGGTGTGGGCGGCTGTTCAGGTTTTGTATTGGTTTCTGTGTTTTCGTTTTCCTCATTTGTTTGGTCTCCCGGTTTTTTCTTTTCTTGGTCAGTTTTTTCGCCATTCTCGCCATTATTATTGTTATTACCATTTTCTTGTTCTTGATTGTCGTTATGAGGAGGTGATGGCTGTTCCTCTTCATTTGTTGGCGGTTCTGGTTCTGTATTTTCAGGAGGCGTTTCCTCCTCATCTGTTGGATCTGGAATCTTAATGCTAGCTGACGCTGGATCACTTTTTTGGTTTGTGCTTTCATCAATAGCGACAACTTGGAATTGATAGGTTGACCCCGCTTGAACGTTAGGCACTGATATACTTAATCCGCCAGTAGACGGCAATGACGTTGCTTCGCCTCCGTCCACAGACATGCTAATGGCAAAGGATACGTTGCCTTCTTTCGCGTGGTTCCAAGATAGTGTAATACTATTTGATTCCTCATTATAGCTTGCACTTAATCCAGTCGGAGCTCCCAGCTTATTATAGGTTTGTGAAATTCCACTTGGCCCAGTACCACGAACAAAGAGTTCATAAACAATTTTATCTTTCGGTGTGAATGGGCTTGGTTTTTTTTCTGTCCCCGCTTCTAAAGCTACTTCAATAACAGAATCTGGTTTTTTGAAATCCGGAGTATCAATCCCTTCCGAAGCATGCGACATCACATCTTTAAAGATGCGCTGGGCAATAGTACTTCCTTCTTTAACATATTGTTCCTGTGTTGTTTTATCATATCCCGTCCAAACAGCAGCCGCATATCTTGTCGTGTAGCCGGCAAACCAGCCATCCGTTGTACCGTGAGTGATATTTGGCGGCGGGTTTGTTGTTCCTGTTTTACCAGCCATTGGCAGGTTGGGTACTCGCGCTCTTGTACCTGTTCCCTTTCTTACAACATCTTTAAGCATATCTGTGATCATATATGCCGTGTAGTCACTCATCGCTGCAACAGGCTCAGGTGTATTGTCGATTTCTCGTCCATCAGGAAAGACAATTTTCCTTACGGTATGTGGTTTATGGTAAATCCCTTCATTACCGAATGCGGCATAGGCACCAGCTAATTGGAGCGGGGAAATCCCATGTTTAAATCCACCAATCGCATAAGCCGGTTCCAATTCCTCTTTTGGTTCAATGCCAAGATTTGCCGCAAATTCTTTTGCTTTGTCTGCGCCGACTTCCAGAAATGTATTTACCGCCGGCACGTTATATGATTGTTCAAGCGCTTTTCGCATGGACACTTGTCCACGGTGCGAACGATCCCAGTTTCGAATTTCATGCCCATTTATAACCAATTTTTCATCTTTAATTATTTTCCCAGTAGACCACTTTAAATGTTCAATCGCCGGACCATAATCGAGAATCGGTTTAATCGCTGAACCAGGTTGGCGTTTGGATTGGATGGCGTAGTTGAAATTTCCTTTTTTCTTATTACGGCCGCCTCCGATGGCTCTTACTTCACCTGTTTCTGTGTCAACTAAAACAACACCTGCCTGGAACTTATCATCAGGGAACATAGCATCGTCTTTCAAGGTTTTCTCCGTATTTTCTTGTGCACTTACGTCCAGTGTTGTATAAATTTTTAATCCACTTTCATATATATCTCTTTCAGATAGGCCTTCAACCTCTTCGATTTCCCTAATCACTTGATCGATAAACGCTTCATATTTTCTTGGTTCTTTTTCTTTAGGATTAAGCATATCTGCAACTTTTATTTCTTTTGCTTCTTCAGCTTGTGCTTCATTAATAAATCCATACTTTACCATTGCTGCTATGACCGTATTTCTTCGTTTTTCAGCTGCTTCAGGGTTTTTCGTCGGGTCATAATAATTCGGCCGCTGCGGAAGACCGGCAAGTAGAGCGGCTTCGGATAATGTTAATTCATCCAACTCTTTTTGAAAATATGTTTCTGCCGCCGTTTTTATTCCGTATGCCCCTTTTCCGTAATAAATTTTATTTAAGTACATTTCCAAGATTTGATCTTTTGAATAATTTTGTTCAAGCTTAACCGCTAAATATGCTTCCTGTACTTTTCTTTTCAAAGTTTTTTCCGGTGTTAAAAAGGATCGTTTGATCACTTGCTGCGTGATTGTACTTGCTCCTTCAGATCCAAATCCTTCTCTAAAATTCGCAAGAACTGCTCCGCCTATTCGACGAATATCAAGGCCGAAATGTTCTCTGAATCGCACATCTTCAATGGCTAGGGTAGCATTCTGTACAAGTTCAGGGGTATCCTGAATAGATGCGAACTCTCGATTTTCTTCGCCTGACACAGTAGCGATTTCTTCATCATCTTTATCATAGATATTGGACGAAACCGGATCCTTTAATAATTCAGGATTTAATTCTGGAGTGCCCCTTAGCATGGCGAAGACAGTAACCGTTCCAGCGATGAAAAAGATGAGAAAAATTAATAATAAAGCAGTAAAAATGCGCTTTACCATTCCTTTTTTGCGCTTTGTTTTTTTTGGGTTTTTTTTCATTTTTCGTCGTTCTGTCCTTGAACGATATTGTTCAGTCATGATTGATCCTGCCTTTCGAAAAATAAATATTATCAATGATCGAAAGATAATCGACTCTAGGGTTGAAGCCTAAAGGAATCTGTATTCCGTTTTCTTCGATATACATGAACGGGATTGATTTTCTTCCGTTTTGAAACTGGTTGTCCCAAAAATAAAATAAATGCTTCGCTTCCAAAAAGTAGATCGTATCAAGGTATACAAATTTTAAAATAACAAAGCAAATGCCACCTTGCTCATCCACTTTTTTCATATGTTCGATTTGATGCGCATGAAAGTTATTTAATGGGAAAGACGTTTTGTTTTTTGTTTCTTTTGCCTCAAAATCAATGTATTTCCCTTTATATACTCCATTATAATCGGTTGTTGAAGCCAATTTAAAGTAAGCTTCCGTTATGATAGCCGCACTTCGTTTCGGATAGCTGACATTGACAATTTGAACCGGTGTCGGTTTTTTATGAATCACTGCCTTTCCAATACTTAAATAATATTCGTTTGTAATGTTCAGATCTTCCTCCAATGTCATACCGCGATTCGCATGTTTATTTGAGAAGTTTTCCTGTTTTCGGTTCTTTGCCGCACGGATATTTTTTTTTCCGTTTGGATAATGAAGCATGAACTGATTTCCCCTTTTTTAAAGACTATTAAAAAGCCTTAAAAGTTAAAAGACTATGTTAGCGCCGTTGTGGATAGCCTTTTTACCTTATGACTTGATTTTACCCGTGAATGAGAAAAAAGCAAATAAAATAAGTTAACTTTCCTGTTAAAAAATGTGACAAATTTGCGCTTTCTTTGACGAATCGCTACTACTTTTGTCATGTGGGAAGGGAGGAATGAATCGGCATAGAATATATGTCAATACGAAAATATACGGGAGGGTTTTTTAATGGAAATGGCGGTAAAAACGAAAGTTGTATCTGAAGAGTTAGGTGTAAATCCTACGACGATTCAAAGATGGGTAAAGTATTTCAATATTCCTTGCGAAAGAAATGAACACGGCCATTATTTGTTTCGCGATAAAGATATTATGCAATTAAAATATATAAAAAGGCAATTAAACCTTGGTTTGCCTATGTCTCAAATTGAACTTGGACAAGCTTCACAAAAGAGTGAGGCAAATAACGTGGGTCCAGAACAACAAGTGACAGTTGCCGAATTGGTTCAAAAATTTGATACGATGTTTTCAAGATTGGAGGATGTGGAAGTACAATTAGAGAAAAAGGCGGCAGATGTTGTGAGCGTTCAAATTTTGCAGCACCGAAGAGAGATCGATAGCCTTCATAAAAAAATTGAAAAACTAGAAAAGGAAATGGAACAATTAAAAGCAGCAAAAAAAGAAGCGGAGATTATTCCTTTTAAGCCGAAAGATAAAAATGTTCCAAAAAGAAAGTGGCTAGCCAGCCTTTTAAGCCTTTTTTAAAAAATATCAAAAATGCAAACCAACCCAACTTCTAATTTCTAAAAATGCCATATAACAGTACTTTTCTTGTTAAAACTTTGATAGGATAAGTGCTGTTGGAGGTGTGGAAGTCATGGCTGGAAACAGTGAACAATCTTTAATAAATTTAACGAAAAAATTATTGGATTTAAATAACAAGGCATATAGCCAATATGTTGAACATACGAAACATGAAGGGTACGAATCGGATTTTTATAATGAAGTGAAACCATTTTCGGATGAAGTCCTTAAAGTTGCAGGAAAATGGAAAGAAGCGGCCCTTGAATGGTTGGGCGAGGGACAAGTAAAATATCTTTATCCTATTCAAATCGAGAACGCGTTTGAAAATTTACTAATCACTTCCGTACAAGCTTTTCAAAAGGATACGGCAGCAAGAAAATTCAATGAACGGCGATTTATTGAAATGATTAAATCAGTTGATTATGTATTAAATACGATGCTTTCCCAATTAAAATCGTAAATTTTTATTAAAATACTGGTCGAAATTCCAGTATTTTTTGTTTTTTTATTTAGCTTATACTCTCATATAAGCGAGTGAGAGAGAATGATTCCCAATCTGTCTAACTTGGCTCTACGATCATGCAAATAACTCTCTGATTGTTCGAAATTCAGTATGATTATATCCTTAGATAGATGATATCGGCGTTTTTAGAAGGAAACACAAGGCGATTTACGGCATACACCCATTTATAGACAATAAACCGCGATAAACCTTGATTACCCATTTTGATTTTAAAAATTGTTACCGATATGCTAACAACTATATAAATTTTATTCAAAAATGTGAATGGGGGGTGACACAGACTGGGAAAGATTAAGAATCAATCAACGAAAGAAATCAACGAAGAAGGGAAGCTGAATTTCCGGGAGCCGACTGAGAATGACGGCGCCGCGATGTATACACTTGTAAAAAATTCAAAAGTGCTTGATTTAAATTCATCCTACAGTTATTTAATGTGGGGGAAATACTTTAATAAAACGTCGATTTTGGCGGAAATTGATGACAGAGTTGTAGGCTTTATTTCAGGGTTTCTACAGCCGAATGCACCTGACACATTATTTGTATGGCAAGTTGTTGTTGACGAATCCCAAAGAGGGAAAGGATTGGCCACATCGTTGTTGGAAAAACTTCTTTACCAATTGGATCATAAGGATATTCATTATCTTGAAGCCACCGTAACTCCCTCAAATATTGCCTCTAACAATTTGTTTAAAGGTTTGGCGAAAAAGTTAGAGGCAACATGTGAAGTAAGTGAATGCTTTTTAGAAGAACAATTCCCCGATCCTTCTCACGAAACCGAATGGACATATCGCATAGGCCCGCTTTCATGATTTTAACTAAAATAATAATTGCTGGAGGTATGTAAACTTAATGATAACTGTTAAAGTAAAGCCGGAAATGGAAATGGAAGTTTTCGAGAAATATGAGTCTAATGTAAGAAGCTACAGCCGGAGTTTTCCAACGGTCTTTAAAAAAGCAAAAGGTTATAAAGTATGGGATGTCAACGAAAAAGAATACATCGACTTTTTTGCCGGAGCCGGTACATTAAACTACGGCCACAACAACGATAAAATGAAAAAGCTGCTTATCGAATATTTAGAAGAAGACTTGATTACCCATAGTTTGGATATGGCCACAGTAGCTAGAGGGAAATTTTTGGAACAATTTAATGAAGTGATACTTAAACCAAGAAATTTAGATTATAAAGTTATGTTTCCGGGGCCAACTGGTACAAATACAGTTGAAAGTGCTTTGAAAATTGCTCGTAAGGTAACCGGTCGTGAAACGGTGATTAGTTTTACGAACGCTTTTCATGGAATGACAATTGGTTCGCTTTCCGTTACAGGAAATTCCTTCAAACGACATGGTGCTGGAATTCCTTTGAGCCATACAGTTTCTATGCCTTATGACGATTATTTTAGCAGTAACCGTTCAATTGAATATATCGAGAGATTTTTAGAAGACAGCGGAAGTGGAGTTGCATTGCCGGCAGCAATTATTCTCGAAACGGTTCAAGGTGAAGGCGGGATAAATGCTGCGAGCTATGAATGGCTTAGAGATATCGAGAGATTATGCAGAAGATTCGATATATTGCTAATTGTCGATGATGTCCAAGCGGGCTGTGGTAGAACAGGCACATTTTTTAGCTTTGAACCCGCAGGGATCAAACCAGATATCGTATGTTTGTCAAAATCTATCGGGGGATACGGCCTGCCGATGGCAATCACACTTATTAAAAGTGAGCATGACATTTGGGAGCCTGCTGAACATAATGGGACGTTTAGGGGAAATAATCTGGCATTTATCGCTGCAAGCGAAGCGTTAACTTATTGGGAAAATAAAGATTTTTCAAATGGAATCCAAGAGAAATCAGAAATGGTGAGTTCATTTATCGATCATGTCATTGAAGAATATAAAGAATTAAAAGGCGAAAAAAGGGGAAGGGGATTAATGCAGGGGATCGCTTCTGAAATTGAAGGCCTTTCAGAGCAAATTTGCAATGAAGCATTTAATAGAGGGCTATTAATGGAAACCTCAGGTCCAAATAGCGAAGTGTTTAAGTTTCTGCCCCCTTTAATTATTGACAAAGAGGGTCTAGAGAAAGGTTTCGCCATCGTAGAAGAAAGCGTTCAAACCGTTTTAAACAAATAAATCGAAAATAGCAGGTGCCATTATGGCTCCTGCTATAAATTTGTCTATAATCGCGTGTTCAAAAAGGAGGGTAGCCGGACTTTTTGAACATCCTCTTTCATTTCACTTTGTCCATTTCTATATTGCTTCTGTCGCTCCATTCAGGCTGGCGTTTTTCAAGGAATGCGGAGATGCCTTCAATGGCATCGGGATGTGAGCTGTTTAAGGAAATGACTTCCGAAGAATAATTAAGGGCCTGGAAGTCCTCCATTTGAAGTTGTTGATAAAATTGATTCTTTCCAATATTTAAGACCGCCAAACTATGCCTTGCGACTGATTGGGCTAGCTCTTCTGTTGCTTGTTCCAGCTCTTCATGGGGAACTACTTTATTAACCAAACCGTGAAGAAGGGCATCATCAGCTGTAATAAAATCCCCTGTAAACAGCATTTCAGCCGCCTTTTTTCGGCCAACATTACGTGAAACAAAGACAGCTGGAGTGCTGCAAAACAAACCGATATGCGCGCCAGGTGTGGCAAATTGAGCACGTTCACTTGCGACAGCCAAATCACACGCAGCAACAAGCTGGCACCCTGCGGCGGTCGCTATTCCATGAACTTTCGCGATTGTAATTTGAGGGATGTCTCTTAAAGTCCGCATCATTTTCGCACATTCTTGAAATAAATGCAGGACATCCTGTTGAGGTTGATTGGCCACCTCGCGTAAATTATGGCCGGAACTGAATACTTTTCCTTCCGCTTCAAAAATAAGTACATTAACGTTTTTTTCAGTGCCAATTTTTTTTAGTAAATGATCTAGTTCTTGAATGAGAGGCAGTGACAACGCATTGCGCTGCTTATCATTTTGTAGTGTAATCGTTCCGATTTTTCCGTTCTCTTTATAAGATATGAATTCCAATTTCATCCCTCCGTCTAATAGAATAAATCAAAATTTCAGAAAACTAATTCTAATTTAACATATATTTCTAAATGGTACAAATAGTAAGTCTATAGCAAAGTTACTTCTTTTGACAAGGTTATGCGTGATTTTCCTGTTGTAAATTTAGAAATGTATCGTAAAATATAGATGGCAGACGTAATATACAAAGTCGGAGAGGTAATCGTGAAAAAAGTGATCTTGTTTTTGTTCTTTGTTGTCATCGTTTTAACTTTTGTTTTAATGAATTCCTTAGGTTCTGAAGCGAATATTTAATACATTTTAAGTGAGTGTACAAAAAGATGGTTGGCTGTCCTATTACAAGTTTGAATAGGCTAACATAAAGTAGTAGTGTAACCTAGAATAAAGGAGGAATTTATATGCCACCGTTGTTCTCTAATCGGCGTCCTACTACTTTGCCGCCAATCGTTCGCCCAACGCGGAGAATTGTGAAAGATATTTATGAACCGTATGTTGTGCCAGTTATCCACCCTACGCACACACAGTACAATCATCATAAAGTTATCCAATACCAGCATTACTGTCCGCACACTGTTTCACATTGCTGTGATGTGTCCCATCAGCATGTGAATTGTGGCTGTCCTGGAGGATTTCATCGTTAATGATTCAGCAAGAGCGAACCTAAAAGGGTTCGTTCTTTGATAACAAAAGGAAATTGACAATTTCTTTATCTTCTGAAAAAATAGCATTAAATGCATTGAACAGTGAGGTGACCAGATGAAGGCCGAGAATAACATTCAGTTGACACCGAAAGAAATTTTAGAAAAAGATTTTAAAACAGGTTTTCGCGGTTATAAGCAAGACGAAGTCGATAAATTTCTAGATATCGTTATAAAAGATTATGATCGTTTTCAAGATAAAATTGAAGCCTTGAAAAAGGAGAATGCTCGTTTAAATAGGGAGCTGAATAAGTTAAGCGAGCTTCAAAAACGCAATACGACGACTGCCGGGAATACGAATTACGATATTTTAAAACGATTGTCTAATTTGGAAAAGCACGTTTTTGGAAGTAAATTACATGATGAAGACTAACATCTTTTTTAGTTATGCCAATACTTACTAGTTGAAATGATTTCTATATCATATTATAATGAAGAATAGTCGTTAAAAGTTAATAGCGTTCGGGTAATCGCTGCATATTCATTATGTAGAGGAAAGTCCATGCTCGCACGGTCTGCGATGACCGTAGTATTCGCGCCTAACGAAACAATAAGTTAGGGTAATTCGGTTGCGACTGAATTAACGGCTGGGAAACACCTAAGTCTTCTTGATATGGTGTCTACCTATAAAAGTGCCACAGTGACGGAGTTCTCTTGGAAACAGGGGAAGTGGAACGAGGTAAACCCCGCGTGCGAGAAACCCAAATTATGGTAGGGGAGCTTTCTCGAAGGAAATGAACGGAGAGAAGGTCGAATGTTAAGATTCGAAGATAGATGATTACCACCCAAGTACAAGGTTAATCCCGTTTGCAGTACGAGGGCACAAAACATGGCTTATAGAACGTTATTAACTTGGCTATTTAATTAATATAATGAGCATTATATAGACAAGCCCTTGCTTTTATAAGGGCTCTTTTTTATGATTAGGGATATTCAGTAATAAATATACATTGGGGTCGAACATATGAACAAGTTTACATTAATTGCAACTGCTGCAATGGGAATTGAAGCATTAGTTGCGAGAGAAGTGCGGAATCTAGGCTTTGAAAATATTCAAGTTGAAAATGGAAAAATTACATACGATTCCGATGCATTGGGAATTTGCCGTTCAAACATGTGGCTTCGGACAGCTGATCGGGTAAAGCTTAAAATAGGTGAATTTCGAGCGACAAGCTATGAAGAATTGTTTGAACAGACGAAAGCTCTTCCTTGGGGTGACATTCTTCCAGAGGATGCGGAATTTCCGGTTATTGGAAAGTCCGTAAAGTCGAAATTATATAGTGTACCTGATTGCCAATCGATCGTTAAAAAAGCGATTGTGGAAGGTTTAAAAGAACGGTACCATGTCACATGGTTTAAGGAAACCGGGCCGTTATTTCGAATTGAAATTGCCCTCCATAAAGATATTGCAACACTCTCCATTGACACGAGTGGAACAGGGCTGCATAAACGCGGATACCGCTACTTACATAACACGGCACCATTGAAGGAAACTTTGGCGGCCGCAATGATTATGTTGGCTAATTGGAAGTACGACCAGCCTTTTGTTGACCCATTTTGCGGCTCTGGCACGATTCCCATCGAAGCGGCAATGATTGGGCAAAATATTGCACCCGGATTTAATCGAAACTTTGCTTGTGAGAATTGGCCAATTATTTCACCTGAAAACTGGAGGCGTGCTGAGGAAGAGGCCGAAGATCTTGCAAAATACGATCGGAAATTGGATATTATTGGTTCGGACATTGACCACAAAATGGTGGACTTGTCAAAGAATAATGCCGCTGAAGCAGGATTATCCGAGCTTATTGAATTTAAACAAATGCAAGTAGCTGATTTTAACCCTTCAAAGGAGCATGGCGTTGTCGTATGCAACCCCCCCTACGGTGAAAGAATAGGGGAAAAAGAAAAAGTTGAGCAATTATACCGCAGCATGGGAGCAGCGTTTAAACGTTTTCCATCGTGGTCTGTTTACGTTATCACTTCTAATGAAGACTTTGAAAAACTTTATGGGAAAAAAGCTTCAAAAAAGCGAAAATTATATAATGGGAATATCAAGACAGATTATTATCAATTTTTTGGCTTGCGGGGAAAGAATAATTAGAAAAGCCGATTTTTGGAAATCCATTCTAAATGGAATATAATTCATGTTAGAATAGAAAGTAAAAAAGAGGTGGTAGAAATGGCGACAGGTAATTTAGAAGAAACGATTCGAAAAATAATTAACGAAAAGAAAAGAATAGCAGTTGTCGGGTTGTCGGACAATCCTGAACGTACATCTTACGGGGTCACTGAGGCCATGCAAAATGCAGGGTATGAAATTATTCCAGTGAATCCGATGATTAAAGAGTGGAAAGGAATACCTGCCGTTTCCTCTTTAAAAGACATTGATGGCCATGTTGATGTAGTGAATGTATTTCGCCAAAGCAAATTCCTTCCGGAAATCGCAAAAGAAACAGTTGAAATCGGAGCGGACGTCCTTTGGGGCCAACTTGGTGTTGAGAATGAAGAAGCGAGAGAATACGCTGAAAAGAATGGCGTTACTGTTGTGATGAATCGTTGCATAAAGGTGGAGCATGCAAAATATAGAAATAGGTAGTTCCTTTCTCTTCTACTCTCTACAATTAACTCGGCGAAAGCCGGGTTCTTTTTTTCAATAACTATGCTATTCTAATTATGCTACGTCTTCTGCTTCTATAAGAAAAACGCTGACGTGTCTTTCTTATAGAAGCCAGAGGTCAGAAGCCGGATTAATCTAAATATGCGAAAGTGACAAATTTCTACTTTCTTTATATTTTTAAAAAAATGGAAACGCGCGTTCCCTTATGGTAAACTTGGATTATCGCAGTATTGAAAGGAGCTCGACTTTTTACATGACAAGAACCAACGTTGAATACAACGATGATACGATACAAGTTCTAGAAGGGTTAGAAGCGGTTCGAAAGCGCCCAGGAATGTATATTGGCAGCACAGATAGCCGGGGGCTTCATCATCTCGTTTATGAGATCGTTGACAACTCAGTTGATGAAGCATTGGCTGGATTTGGAAATAAAATCATCGTTACCATTCATGAAGATAATAGTGTTAGTGTTCAGGATGAGGGGAGAGGAATGCCAGTCGGCATGCATCAATCTGGCAAACCTACACCCGAAGTCATTTTAACCGTTCTTCACGCAGGAGGAAAGTTCGGCCAAGGCGGATATAAAACAAGCGGAGGCCTCCACGGCGTTGGTGCGTCAGTAGTAAATGCGCTTAGCGAGTGGCTTGAAGTATCAATCAATCGTGACGGACATTCCTATAAGCAGCGATTTGAAAATGGAGGGAAGCCAGCTACAACCCTTCTAGAGACTGGAACAGCAAGAAAAACGGGCACAACGATTCACTTTAAACCCGATTCAGCTATTTTTTCTGTTACCACATTCAATTATGATACGTTAAGCGAGCGATTGCGCGAATCTGCCTTTTTAACGAAAGGCTTAATGATCGATTTAATTGATGAAAGATATAATCGCCGTGATCGGTTCTTTTATGAATCAGGGATTGAGGCTTTCATCGAATATCTTAATGAGAACAAAGAAACTCTCCATCCTGTCGTTACATTCGAAGGAACTCAAGCAGATATCCAAGTCGAATTCGCCTTCCAATACAATGACGGGTTTACTGAGAATATTCTTTCTTTTGTCAATAACGTAAGAACAAAAGACGGAGGAACACACGAATCCGGGGCAAAAACAGCCATGACCCGCATTATGAACGACTATGCTAGAAAAGCACAGCTATTAAAGGAAAAAGAGAAAAACCTAGAAGGGCATGATATTCGTGAAGGGCTTACCGCGATCGTCTCTATAAAGATTCCGGAAGGAAAGCTGCAATTTGAAGGGCAAACAAAAAGTAAACTAGGTACAAGCGAAGCACGTTCGGCTGTGGATGCCATCATATCTGAAAAGATGTCCTATTATTTAGATGAAAATCCACAAACGGCTGAAATGCTTATAAAAAAAGCCATCCGTGCTTCACAGGCTAGAGAGGCTGCACGGAAAGCGAGAGAAGAAGCCCGGTCGGGAAAACGCGGGAAAAAAAGAGAAACCATTTTAAGTGGCAAATTAACCCCTGCAACTTCGAAAAACACGCAAAAGAATGAGCTTTATCTCGTGGAAGGCGACTCTGCGGGGGGATCGGCAAAGCAAGGCAGAGATCGGCGTTTCCAAGCGGTTCTTCCTTTGCGAGGCAAAGTAATCAATACAGAGAAAGCAAAGCTTGATGATATATTTAAAAATGAAGAAATCAACACAATCATACACGCCATCGGGGCAGGCGTTGGTCCTGATTTTATTGTCGAAGATGCAAACTATGACAAAGTGATTATTATGACTGACGCGGATACGGACGGCGCCCACATCCAAGTGTTGTTGCTTACATTTTTTTATCGCTATATGAAGCCATTGATTGAGGCAGGAAAAGTTTTCATCGCATTGCCTCCACTTTATAAAATCAGCAAAGGAAGCGGAAAGAATGAAAAAATTGAATACGCATGGGATGAAGAGGAGCTTCAAAAAGCAATAAAAAATGTAGGCAAAGGGTATTCAATCCAACGTTATAAAGGATTGGGAGAAATGAATGCCGATCAACTTTATGAAACGACGATGAATCCTGAAACAAGGACTTTGATTCGTGTGACAATTGATGATGTGGCTCGCGCCGAAAAGCGGGTATCCGTTTTAATGGGAGACAAGGTTGAACCAAGGCGCCAATGGATTGAATCAAATGTTGAATTCGGGCTAGGGCTAAACGAAGAAACAAATATTTTAGATAATGAGAACTTGCAGCTAGAACTAGAATTAGAATGAGGGTGATTGATACGTGTCACAAGCAGAAAAATTTCTCGATCTGCCCCTTGAAGAAGTCATCGGAGATCGGTTTGGCCGCTACAGCAAATACATTATCCAAGATCGGGCTTTGCCAGATGTGAGGGATGGCTTAAAGCCTGTTCAAAGAAGAATTTTATATGCGATGCATCAAGATGGGAACACGGCAGAAAAACCATACCGAAAATCCGCAAAAACGGTTGGGAATGTAATTGGCAACTTCCATCCTCACGGTGATTCATCGGTTTATGAAGCAATGGTCAGAATGAGCCAATCATGGAAAGTGAGATATAATCTAATCGAAATGCACGGCAACAATGGCAGCATCGATGGAGACCCGCCCGCAGCCATGCGTTATACAGAAGCGCGTCTCTCATCAATAACGACAGAGCTGTTGCGTGATATTGAGAAGCAGACAGTTGAATTTGCACCTAATTTCGACGACACGACCGACGAACCAGTTGTTTTGCCTGCAATGTATCCAAATTTACTCGTAAACGGTTCAACAGGGATATCGGCAGGCTATGCAACTGAAATCCCTCCACACCAATTAGGTGAAGTGATTGATGCGGTTATCATGCAACTGGAGAAGCCTGATTGTTCACTGGAACAGCTCATGACCGTTATTAAGGGGCCTGATTTTCCAACAGGCGGCATTGTTCAAGGGATTGAAGGCATTAAGAAAGCCTACGAAACTGGTAAGGGAAGGATCATTGTCCGGGGTGTTGCTTCGATCGAAACGCTGCGCGGGGGCCGCGAGCAAATTACAATAACTGAGATTCCCGCAGACGTAAACAAAGCCAATCTCGTAAAGAAGATGGATGAACTCCGGCTTGACAGAAAGTTGGAAGGAATCGCTGAAGTAAGAGATGAGACTGACCGAACTGGGTTAAGAATCGTGATTGAATTAAGAAAAGATGCAAATGCGGACGGCATATTAAATTATTTGTATAAAAATACGGATTTACAAGTAACTTACAATTTTAATATGGTTGCCATTTATAACAAAACACCGCAACTAATGGGGTTAAAAAAGCTTCTTAAAGCTTATATCGATCATCAAAAAGAAGTGGTTACAAACCGATCGAGATTTGATTTGCACAAAGCGAAAGAACGCCTTCATGTTGTGGAAGGACTAGTTAAGGCGATTTCCATCCTGGATGAAGTCATCGCCACAATTCGGGAATCGAAAGATAAACGCGATTCGAAAAACCGGTTAAGCAAGCTGTATGGATTTACTGAACCGCAAGCAGAAGCCATCGTCACATTGCAGCTGTATCGTTTAACAAATACAGATGTGAAGACACTTCAAAAGGAAGCTTCAGAATTAGAGAAAAAAATAAAACAACTAGAAAGCATTTTAAAAAGTGAATCAAAATTAATCAGCGTCATAAAAAAAGAATTGGCCGATGTTAAGAAAAAATACAATGATGAACGAAAAACGAAAATAGAAGATGCGATTGAAGAAATTAAAATCAATTTAGAAGTCGTGGTGCCGAAAGAAGATGTCATTGCTACAGTTACAAAAGACGGCTATGTAAAAAGAACAAGTTTACGCTCATATTCCGCTTCAAACTTTGAAGATCTTGGTATGAAAGAAAGCGATCGCCTATTGCGGAAACTAGAGATAAATACAACGGAAACACTGCTTCTTTTTACGAATAAAGGAAATTTTATATACCTTCCAGTACATATGCTGCCGGATATTCGCTGGAAAGAGCCAGGGCAACATGTTTCCAATTTTATTACTTTTGATGAAAACGAGAAGATCATTGAAGCAATCGGCGTCTCTCATTTCACAGAAGATCTTAATCTGCTGTTTTTAACGAAAAATGGTTTCGTAAAGCAAAGTGTGTTGTCTCTTTACAAAGCACAGCGCTTTAATCGAGCCTTAATGGGCATTCGATTGAAAGATGATGATGAAGTGATAAATGTTTATGTAACGAAAGGGAATGAAGATCTCTTACTTGCAACAAAACAAGGGTATAGCTTGAGATTTAATTTGGAAGAAGTTAATCCGATCGGGTTAAGAGCTTTAGGCGTGAAAGGGATAAACTTGAAAGAAAATGATCAAGTGGTTGGCGGTATTATTTTAGATGAGAATGTTGATTTCGATCTTCTAGTCGTGACACATCGCTTCGCTGTGAAAAAAATGCCTGCCACACGTTTTGAACGTTCAAAGCGCGCAAGAAGAGGTGTGGCGATTTTAAGAGAACTTAAAGCAAATCCTCATGAAGTCATAGCATTTATTCCGGTAACAAAATTTGGACAGCTTAATATTCGAACAGAGAAGGGCGAAATCGTCAAAATACATTCATCAACCTTACGCTTGAGTGACTTGCAAAGCAACGGCTCTTTCGTTGCCGATAGTAAAAAAATTGGGGCAATCATTGACGTATGGGTGGAAGAAATCGCTTTAGAAGAATAAAGACCGGGATGGTCTTTTTTCTTTTGCCTAAACGAATAAACTTTCTTAAATATCACAAAATAAGGTAGACATCAATCTAAGGAGTGATAACCATGAGTGATCAATTGCAAAATACACTTTCTTATTTATCTTCAGAATTAAATCGAATTCAAACGATTGCAGGGACATTATCTTCTATTGAGACACAACATCATAAAGACTTAACAAACATGGGAGACGATAAACTTAATCAAATCGCAATCGAAGAGCAAAGCGCTTCAAGACAATTGGGAGAAATTAAAGAGATTTGTTTAGCACTTTCACAAAAAGTTGACGAAATGCAAAATGAAATTCAATAATGATCACGTAGGCGAGGGATCAGAATGTTTAATATAGTAAGCAGCTTTTCAAGAAAAATTGCAAATGAAGTCGTAGATAAAGCGTTGGAACGATTAACACGTGATCAATATACTGAAAACATATTTGAAATGGTGCCTGTTGCAAAAAAAGTTGGAATCATTAATCTAATGGAAAACGTCATGAGAGCTGAAAAGGGAATTCCCCCGGGAAGGCCACTTGGCAGCCATATGCGTTTCTCTCCGTGGGATAAGCTTTTATTCAATCCCGTACATTTGCACAGATTTCCAACACCTGAAAATGTCAACATTTCAAGTTCCGTAACAATTGGAAAAAACGCGAAAAAGCCTTTAACAATTTCTACACCAATCATGATTGCGGCAATGTCATATGGCGGCGCATTAAGCAAAAAAACAAAAATTGCCCTTGCAAAAGCCGCATCAAAAATTGGAACGGCGACAAATACTGGTGAAACAGGCTTAATGGAAGAAGAACGGGAAGCAGCATCGCTATTAATCGGGCAGTATAATCGGGGAGGCTGGCTGAATACTCCTGACAAATATAAAAGGCTGGATGCCATTGAAATTCAATTAGGACAAGGAGCCCAGGGTTCAACTCCTCAACGAACCGCAGCAAAAAATATTGGAGAAGAATACCGAGAAGTGCTCGGCGTTTCTGAAGAGGAAGATGCATTGATTCATTCCCGACTGCCTGCAGTAGACACAAAGGAACAGTTTATAGAACTCGTCCGGAAATTGAAGGATGAAACTGGTGTTCCTGTTGGGTTGAAATTTGCAGCAACCCATCATCTTGAAAAAGAAATCCAAATCGCTCTTGAAGCAAGTGTTGATTTCATTACCATTGACGGCGCAGAGGGGGGCACACACGCAGCAGCTCCAATTTTAGAAGATGATGTAGGCTTGCCGACGTTATTTGCACTTTCGAGGGCAGCGAAATTTTTAGCGAAAAAAGGAGCAACTAACGATGTTAGTTTAATTGCAACTGGCGGCCTTGTAACCCCGGGAGAATATTTAAAGGCACTCGCATTAGGCGCTGACGCCATTTACATTGGAACAATTGCTGTCATGGCATTAGTCGGCGATCAAATGACAAAAGTTTTGCCTTTTGAAGCCCCGACTAGCTTAGCCGTTTATAACGCAAAAGCAACCGAACAATTAGACGTCGATAGAGGGGCCAACAATTTATTTAATTACCTCAATGCTGCAACACAAGAAATGAGTCTTGTTTGTTATTCATTAGGAAAAACAAGCTTATCAGACGTTTCCGCTTCCGATTTATGCTCGTTAGATCCCTTTTTATCAAGAGCGCTTGGGATTGATCTAGGTTATGTGGCTCCAGAAGAGCAAGAGCAGTTTTTTGAAGGTTTTACAGATTTACCATTGCATGAAATGGCCCAAATAAATGAAAACCAAAGCCCAGAACAACAGATTCACTAAATAAAACGCACCTTCAGTTAAGTTTGTTTTAATTTATCCTGTTTCGGGAATTGACTTTAAAACACTTGAATGGAGGTGCTGTTCAATGGTATGGGATATGGACGATTACCCAGCTTCCATGAAAAATTTGGAAAAACCAGTACGTAAAAAAGCAATCGAAATAGCAAATGCTATGTTAGACGAAGGCTACGAAGAAGGCCGGGCTATCCCCATTGCTATAGATCAAGCAAAAAAATGGGTGGAGCATCATGGCAAGGACGAAATTAAAGAGTTCATGAAAAATGAAGATGTTACAA
Organism: Pueribacillus theae; assembly: GCF_003097615.1. NCBI lineage: Bacteria > Bacillati > Bacillota > Bacilli > Caryophanales > Bacillaceae > Pueribacillus > Pueribacillus theae. The sequence goes on along the minus strand of NZ_QCZG01000033.1, from coordinate 23,715 downwards.
AAAGATCAAATAATAAAGACAATGCACACTCCGAATTGCTTGATCATGATGAATGTGTGATTCCCCATCCCGATGGTTGGGCTGTACAAGTAAAAGGGGGTAAAAAACCAAGCAAAGTCTTTAAATATAAAAAAGATGCAATCAGCCGGGCTAAAGAGATCGCTCAAAATAAAGGAGTAAATGTAATTATTTACAAAAACGACGGAAATGTCCAAAAGACATATTCTTATAAAGATTAAATACAGGCTAAGCAAACCTAAATTTTGCTTAGATTTTTTTTATCAATTGATTCTGATAATATATATTATGTAAACTAATTAAAAACGAAGCTAAGTACATTATAAACAATACAACTGGAACACACATAACACCGTTCATGGATATTTGAACGGTGTTATGTGTGTTGCCCTTTCAAGTTTTACTTTGAAATAAATTTTGATCAAAAATGAATTCTATTCAACAAATTTCAGCAATGTTAGTGCAAAAAAATAAGAGTTGCCGCAGCAATCCCGATCTTAAGCTCGAGTACCCATTACGTAGCTGATCTATGAAAGAACAGCTCTTTTCTTGATTAGAATGAATAATTGTAATACAATAAAGGTATACGCTATTGAAGATCTTTCGAATTCTTTCTTGAACCCTTCTTCATGTGATCATGACACTCCAAGACAATATGGAGTTCCCTTATTCCGTTAAAGCCAGTGAAATTTAACCAGCTATTCCGTAAGCTAATAATAAGAAATACACACAAACTAACACCGCACCATTAGATAAACACCAATTGCCCCCGGTAGCCACCTCTTAGAAATTACAGCAAAAATTATTCCAAGTAGTGAAAGAGAACCAAGAATTATAATCATTAACAACAAATTTACATTTGGTCCTCTGAGAATAAAAAATGTAAATATGCTGATCAATACCATCAAGATTGATAAAACTCCATATATATTCTTTGTTTTTTTCTTATTCAAATTTTGAAATCTCCTTAAATCGACAAGTATTGATTTCTACCTAAAAGCCATTTGTACAATGATTTGGCTTTTAAATAATGAACCCAAATTACGAAAGTAACTTGAATAAGCATTAATTCTCAGGACTGTTTGGTAAAGCTTCGAAAATTCGGCTATTAGGAACCCTTTAATTCGGCAAAATGGATATACCTCCCGCCCCTCTCCAAAATGAAGGGGCCAAGAAGTTTCCAGTTTATTCTTTTGCCTTCCTCTTTTAAGTCCCGGTTCTATTCATCGTTATTCAGAAGAGGAATTTCGTTAACTTCCGTTCCATCAATATTGATCCGGTAGAGATGATAATCCCCACCTTTTTGGCCAAAACGCTTATCGACCATAAAGTAAATTTTGTTATCAGGACCAATCACAGGGCTTTCAGTGTATTTCTTTAGACTCGTCAGTTGCTGCTCCTCTTTTGTCTCTGCATTGTATTTGTATAATTCATACTGAAAGGTATCCCCTGAGTCTGGATTGCTAACCGATTGAAATATGAATTCTTTTTTATTCGGAAGTACGGTAAAGTCATAGATATCGGTTTTGCGGTCAGGATCGCTAACAACTTTTAGGTTTGTCGGTTGGTCTAGAGGAATCTGGAAAATCCGCTGAATTAATTCAAAGCTGTCTTCAGCTGTTTCTCCGTCCGCATCATCCGGCATTTGTACAAATACTGACTTACCGTCTTGTGCATTTTTAAGGGAATCCATTGAGTATTTCTTTAGGTTTGTATGTTTGATTTGTTTGTTATCCGCAAATTTGTACTCATGCAGGTCAAAGTCATGCGGACGTTTACTTGCAATCGGTGAATAGTTCTTGAACACCCCAGCCTGCAAGTAAAACAATGACTTCCCTTTCGGTGAAAATTCGATTTCAGTAATGGCCGATGGGACAGAAAATAGCTCCCTATCTTCCTTTGTTTCAAGATCATATTGATGAACGGTACTTGCTAATTCTTCATCCCAATTTTTATTCGTAGAGATATAGGCCAGGATGGAACCGTCATTTGAAAAGCTCGGATCTAAAATTAATTTGTCATTTTCTAATTCTAAGGCTTTCATTTCCAGTGACCGTTTAGGGTTGTATAAGTGAATTTCCGGTTTACCATCTGAGTAGCTGACATAAGCGATCGTTCCTTGTACAGATATATCAAAATCTCCTGACAACCCGTTTCGTTTTTCATTTTCTCCTTTGCTAAACAGCAAGCCAACGGCGATGAGGATAGCCGTGCTAATGGCGACGAGGGTGGCGAAAAGCCACAACCACTTTCTTTTCTTCATAGTAAAACTCCTTAGTCTGTTAAAATGGGAAAAAGATATAAATGAGTATCAAAGCATTAATCAAAATAGAAATAATAGCGATAACAAAAGCGCTTCCTTTATGTTTTTTTAGTAACTTCATCTGCAAAAAATATAATAATATCCACAACACAAAAGGAATCATCATAAGCAGTATGAGTGGATGATACCCGCCAAACAGCCACATTCCAACCCATAGGTAGAATAATGCAACACCAGCCACCACGGCACCTAAAACAAGATTAATTAAGTGCAGACGTTTTGCCTCTTTAACTATTTCCCCCTGTAAGTTCATCTCATAAATGGTTGTTTGATAAACTAGAAAGAGTGCCAAAAGAATGATCAACCAATTTAGAATTGCGATTGGCAAAAAAGCTGTATGATCGAAAGAGGATACAATCGTATATCCGTATAAGTCGATAATAATATGAGTAATGAGTATGCTATTCATCCACCGTCTGCGGTTAAATCCAACAACTTGATTTAAAGCGATAAGGAAGAGCAATGAATTGATAAACATAGATGGGATCAACCATCCAATAAGTGCATCCCCTTCAATAGATAGCAAAAGCAAATACACACTGATGGAAAAAATAAAGGAAGACACAGATAATGTAAGCATAAGCTCTTTTCGGTACGGAAAAATGGACTGTTGCAATTGGCATCCTATCTCCTTCTCTGGCCCAAAACGTTCCATCGCCTCCAATTCAGCCTCCTTCTCATTCATTCCTTCTCTCATTAATTCCTCTTTTAAAAGTTCCAGATGGGTCATGAGCTCTTCGCTGATGTCTTCTTTTTCTTCATTTCCGCATGCGGTTTGCTTTAGTATTTTTTCAACATAATGTTCAAAATTAGATTTCACCTAATCCCTCCGAACTTCTTTTCACCAGGTTGTGAATGAAATCCCAATTTTTCTTCTTAGCTTCAAGTTCCTTTTTACCCAAATCGGTAATACGATAATATTTACGTCTCCCAACCGGCGTTTGACTCCAATAAGAAGTTACACATTGTTTTCGTTCCAGGCGTTTTAGTGCGGGATAAAGAGTGCCTTCGCTCATTTCATAGATTCCATCACTTAAATGCTTTAACGTTTTGGTGATTTCATACCCATATACATCACGTTGTCCAATCAATGATAAAAGCAATAAATCTATACTGCCTTTCATCATTTCCTTATCCATTTCTCCATCGCCTCTTTCGATTTTAATATAACAACATTGTAATACGATGTACATCGTGTTACAAGTTAAATGTTCGCATGAAAGTGAATTTGATGGAGCTTCGGCATCTTCCTTAGAAACTCATCAAAGGATATTTAAAGTCGAGTAATCGGATTATAGTGTTGAAAACCCATTTTAATGGTTAAATGTTCACATAACACTAAATCGGATCGTCGTGTAGAACAGCAGCTCTTTTCTTGATTAGAATGAATAATTGTAATACAATAAGGGTAATCATACAAAGACGCAGATGCTGCCAGCATCTGCGTCTAGGATAGTCGCCCGCTTTGAAGAGCGGCCAGCGTAATCATGTGAAAAAGTAATCACCAATTTAGCCGGGGACAGCTAGGGGTGATTACTTTTTTTGTTGAAAGATCATGACCACAACCATCACGAATGTCAATACGAAGATGCCGAATCCTAAAATGACGTTTGCTATGTCTGTCGTAATCACTTGGACCTCACCTCCCCTCTTCTTTAAGTGGAGGTTTTGGCCGCTCACCTAGCTGTATGCAACTATACTAAGATTATATCATTTTAATCTATCCAACTCCATTTGAAAATTACAAAGCCGTTCATGCTAATTAAGCTTATTATAATACGAAAAGAAACAAAAGCGCATCAAATTCTTTCGCTGTAACCTGTTTTCATTTATCATTCGTAAACGGTCACAATTACTCCATCCATATTGTCACCTGAAATCGCATATTCGTGATTTTTCGGAATATTAATGGTCATGTTTTCAGAAAAAGGGTAATAAGTAACAGTATATTTTTTACCTTCGAGCTTAGCCAAAACCTTCTTTTTCTCCTTTAGGTAATCTAAATATTCTTCTAAAACAAAACCCTTTTCCTTCATAATCGCACTATGCGGCAAACCAACATAGCGAATATGCCAAGGTTCATATTGGATGCCTGTAATATCAATTTTATCCTCTGGGTAGCGTAAAATAAAGCCGTATTTCCAAGCATTTTTTTCTATCCATTTTCCTTCTGGTGCATCTTCCATTTTCATTTGTGTAGACCCTACATCAAGCGATAAACCCAAATTGTGTTCACTATAACCCGGAGGTAAGGCACGGTCAGATCCCATTTGTTCATATAGTTTATTTTGTTCCTCAAAACTGCGAAATCCACTTGTGATGGCGAAATTATGGAGTCCATCTTTTCCAGCATCAGCAACCATCTCTGAGAATTTATGTGCAAAATCCTTTGACATATAAATTTCACTACCTAATAACACGTACCCCTGTGTCAATTCATTGTGCATGGATAAATTGACCACGTCTGATTTAATACTCTCTTGGTGAACTGGGTGTTCACTATTGACCAATAGCAGATTTCCTTGATAAATTTGTTCTTCTGCAATATCTATTTGTGAGCTATTTTCGGAAGCTCTTCTATCCTCTACTTTGTCATTTTCATGTTGATCATATTTCTGCACTTCTACATTTGGTATATCTGCTTTTGATTCAAAAAACGATCCCTTATATGTGAAGGTTAAAAACAAGGACAAAAGTAATAATAGTAAAAATCCCCACTTCTTCATTTTTCAGTTTCCCCCTTATTCTTCTTTATTTAAAAGAATAGGTAAAACTATTTAAAAAAAGAGTGGGGTAAATCTTAAATTTTTCTTAAATCATGTATTTGAAATCAATCTATCTTAATTATTTTGTTCACTATCCTTTGGTAATCGGACTTCAAAAGTTGTTTGTACGACGCTGCTTTCAGCAGTAATTGAGCCATTATGCTGCTCTGCAATATTCTTCGCAATGAACAGGCCCAACCCTGTGCTATACTCTCTATGGGTTCGTGCTTTGTCTCCAGTATAGAACATATCAAAAAGATGCGGGAGTTCATCTTGAGGAATGCTATCTCCATAATTCACAACTTGTACTACCACTTCATTTCCTTCAATGGAACCATTAATATCTACATACTGACCCTCATATCCATAACGAATTGCATTAGTGATAAGATTTTCAAACAGTCGTGCTAGCAAATCTCCATCGCCCAAAATGGGTAAATGGATCGGACTATTCATCCGGGCAATCAAATGATTGTTTTCGAATACAGGATACAATTCTTCATTTAATTGGTTTAGCAGGTCAGTTAAATTTAATCTTTTTTTATCTACTGGCAGCATTCCATAATTCATTTTAGTTATTTCGAATAATTCATCAATTAGCCTTTCTAAACGTTGGGATTTAGTAAAAGCAATCGTTAAAAAATGCCTGACTTGTTCTTTCGTCAAGCTTTCATCTTTAAGGATTAAATCCAAGTAACCCAAAACAGAAGTCAGTGGTGTACGCAGATCATGCGCCAAGTTTACGACTAGCTGATCCTTACTGCTTTCCGAAAAGTCACCTCTTACTATGGCTTCTTTTAATTTTTTACTTGCGAGATTGATGTCTTTCGCAATATCGTTAAACTCATCATTTGATTGGATTTCAACTTGATGTTGAAAATCGCCACGAGCAAGGTAGTAAATTCCTCTTGAAATCTCATTGAAATAGGTAGAATAGCGTTTCGTAAGGAGAAAGAAAAACAATAAAGAAAGTGGGATAAAGATAAGTAAAAAGAAATTAGTGTCTCCCATTTTTTTCATAAATAATCGAAAATGGGTTAATAAATCGCCGTAATCAACCCAAGTATGATAATAATATTGAAGTATTTTAAAGATTATATAGGTTATGGTACCAGACAGAATCATACTCAATCCAAAAAACACAATCATTTTTGAGCGAAAACTTCGTACGATTTTAACCATTGAATGTATACCCGACTCCCCACACAGTTTTAATTAATTTGTTTTTCTGTTTATCTTCTTTAAGTTTTTTTCGTAACGTACGAATATGAACCATAACGGTATTCCCACTTTCAAAATATGCTTCGCCCCACACCTGCTGAAAAATGTTTTCCACACTATAAACTTTCTTTGGATGACTGGCTAGTAAATACAAAATATCAAACTCTTTAGGAGTTAGATCAATATATTCACCGTAAAGAGTAACCGCACGTTGATCAGGAGAAATAACTAGTCCACCAAACTCTAAATTTGATTTATTTTCGGTCTTAGCTTGATTCAATGTCGTAAATCGCCGTAACTGGGCATTTACGCGAGCTACCAATTCAATGGGAGTGAATGGTTTAGTCATATAATCATCTGCTCCAATTACGAGTCCCTGTACTTTGTCGAAATCAGATGTTTTAGCACTCAAAAATATGATAGGCATATTATGCTGTTCACGAATGCGGTGGGTTACTTCATATCCATCCATTTTCGGCATCATAATATCCAAAATCAGCAAATCAAAGACCTGATTCTCGACAACACGAACAGCCTCTTTACCATTCGTTACTTTCATGACATGGTACCCTTCTTTTTCTAAATGAAAGGCAATTAGATCAGCAATTTCCTCCTCATCATCAGCAATTAGTATCGAAATATCTTTCATAATTTGCACCCCTAAATAAAGTTTACATATAGGTCCTATTCATTTTCTATTATATCTTTTCTTTTTCAAAAAAAACGGTCTTATTGTTGGACCTTTCCCACCTTTCTATGTCAATTGCTGTTCCGCAAATTTTCGATATAGTTCATGTGACTGTAATAGTTCCTGATGTGTTCCGCTTCCTGTGACTTGCCCATTTTCGATAAAAATAATTTTATCGGCATCGACGATTGTTGACAATCGATGCGCAATGACGAATGTCGTGCGTCCTTCCATTAATCGTGTTAATGCTTGTTGGACGATCCCCTCGGATTGACTATCCAGACTGGCGGTCGCTTCATCCATCATGAGGATTTTTGGGTCGCGTAAAAAGGCTCTAGCTATTGCAATTCGTTGTCTTTGCCCTCCCGATAATTTTACTCCGCGTTCACCAACTTCGGTATCCAATCCATTGGGAAATGTTGTAATAAACTGATCAGCATAGGCCATTTTGGCTACTTCCCATAGGCGTTCATCCGGGATTTTCTCTCCATCCCGCAAACCATAGCATAGATTTGCCCGAATTGTTCCGGCCATCATTGCACTTTCCTGTGGCACATAACCAATTTGGCTGCGCCATGATTCCATGGATAAATCTTCGATCGGTGTGTTTCCGATTCGTATTTCTCCAGCAGTAGGCTCGTAAAAGCGTTCCAGCAAACCAAACATCGTCGTTTTTCCCCCGCCGCTTGGCCCTGCAAAAGCAATCATTTCACCAGGCTGCGCCTCAAATGAAATATTTTTAAGGACAGGCTCATCCTCGTTATAGGAAAATGACACATTTACAACTCGAATTGGCTCGTTTGTAATATCTTTTACCTGCCCTTCTTGCCCTCCTTCAAGTGGTAGTTCCAATATGTCAATAATCCGTTCTGTTGCTCCTTTTGCTTTTTGTAATTGCGTAAAAAACATCGCAAACATTGTAATCGGCATAATGATTTGAAAGAGATAAAGCAGGAATGCAACGAGTGTTCCCGTTGACATTGCGCCGCTTGCAACACGCATTCCGCCGTAAGCAATTATAAGCACGATAACAATCATGATCACAAGCTGCATGATAGGCGCGATTAAGGCGAAAATACGTGCTTCTTTTAACCCGAACCTTAATAATTTTTCAATTCCATTTAACCCTTTTTCTTCTTCATTTTTTTCAGCAGTTGAAGCCTTCATTAAGCGGATTTCAGCAAGTGTTTGTTGGATATGTCCTGTAAATACAGCCGTTTCATCCTGTAATCCTCTTGATATTTTTGCCATTTGGCGGCCGAGTGGAATCATAACTGCTAACGTAATTGGAACAGCAACCAACATCATGAGCGTCATTTTCCAATCCATAATCAGCAAGATTATAATCGCGCCGATAATCGAAATAATACCTGTAATAAATTGCGGGAAATGCTCTGAAATTAAATCTTTTACAATACTTGTATCGTTAACAACGCGGCTGACTGTTTCGCCACTTGATGTTTTGTCGAAATAGCGAACGGGCAAACGAACGAGCTTTAACCACATGCGTTCACGAAGTCTGGCAATAATTTTTTGACCAATTGAAGTAAGTAAGTAAAGTGATAACCCACCTATCATCGCTTGAATAATAAATGCGAGTCCAATCGTAATAATAAGGGGAACACTTAGTGATGACATAGAGAAGCCATCTACTAAATTTTTGGTCAGCATTGGAACAACCAAACCCGCCAATGTTGTAATGACGCTTGCAATTAGCCCTACTGTGAGTGCGAGCTTTGGAATATTCGTTGATAAAATTAATGATAGAAATGATTTTAAACCATTCTGTTTATCTTTCATAGATTATAGCTCCTTCTTTGGGAGGGCACTCCCCAACCATGTGATTGATTTCATCGATCTAGAGATTATTTTTTAAAAAAGGTTATGGTAAATGTCGTTCCTTCATCCTGTTTACTTTCTACAGTTACTGTTCCGTGATGCATGTCAATAATTTTTTTTACAATGGACAGACCCAGTCCACTTCCACCTGTATTACGGTTTCTTGCTTTATCTGCCTTATAAAATCGCTCGAATAGGTGTAGTTGATCCTCCTCAGCTATACCAACGCCATTGTCAGAGATTGCTACAATAAGATTTTTGTTTCGTATGGATATTTCTATGTGAATGATTCCACCATTGGGTGTGAACTTAATCGCATTACTTAGCAAGTTCATCCAAACCTGATCCAATAATTCTTTATCAGCGGTAATCGTTGCTTCCTCCAGGGAAAGCTCCATGTCAATCTGTTTTTCCATCCATTGCGGTTCACAGGATAAGACTACATGCTGCAGCTGTTTGTCTAAGCGATATTCCTTCAACTCGAAAGGCTGTTCTGATGATTCCAAATAGGTTAACTTCAGCAAATTATCGCTTAGATTAGATAAGCGTTGGCTTTCTGCTTCAATAATGGAAAGATAGTGCAACCTTTCACTATATCTGAGTTTTTCGTTCCTTAATGCTCTTGCAAAGCCACTAATCGATGTGAGCGGAGATTGAATTTCATGGGAAACGTTCGAAACAAACTCTTGTCGCATTTTCTCCATTTGCCCCAATTCCTTGGACATATAATTAAGATTGTCGACAATTTCAGCAAATGGATCACCAGGATGGTCGTGCCCCGGTATTTTTCCTAATCTTACATTGTAATTTCCCCTAGAAATCTGTTTCATCGCATTAATGATAGATTGAAAGAACTCCGCAAATTTTTGGTGTTCACGAGAAAAAATACGTGTGAGAACAAATACCACACAGCCAAAAATAAAGAAACCGAACAATGAATTAATGAGCTGAACAAGAAACGTATTCGGTCTTATATTCAAAAGGTTATAAAGAAAATCTGTTATAAAAAAAGCCGCAGACCAGCAAAGCGATAATGAGACCATGAAAACGGAAAAAGCTAAAACTTTTGTCCAACGTGTTCTATTCACGATTTTATCTCCAGTCGATATCCCAATCCACGAACGGTGGTAATTTGGAAATCATATTCTTGATCCGAAAATCGCCCGCGAAGCCGCTTAATATGAACGTCAACAGTTCGTTCATCACCTTCATAATCATAGCCCCAAATTTTTTCGATTAATTGTTCTCGCGTAAATGTCTTTCCGGGATAACTGGCTAACTGAAATAGGAGCTCAAATTCCTTTAACGGCAACATAATCTGACTGCCGTGATAGATGACTTCATACGTTTTTCGATTCAGGCTCAAACCGCCGACTTGCACGGTTTGAGAGATTGAGATATGGTAACGTTTTAATAACGCTTTTACCCGAGCAACAAGCTCCAATGGTTCAAACGGCTTAACGAGATAATCATCCGTTCCCATGTCAAAACCTTTTAATTTCTGTGATGTTTCTCTTTTGGCAGTAAGCATAAGCAACGGAAAGTCATAAAATTCCCTTAGCTCATGGCATAATTCCCAACCATCCATATTCGGCATCATGATATCTAGAATTACCAGATCTACTTTGATTGATTCAAGTGTTGTAAGTGCCTCCACACCATCGGAAGCTTCACAAACACTGAACCCTTCGTCCTTAAGGAGCAGCCCGACTAATTCTCGAATATGTGGATCATCGTCAACAATCAGGATTTTTGTCATGTCTATCTATTCCTTTCAACCACTGTTGCTAACAGTATACAATAACGTTATGAACTGAATATGAATTTTAAAGTCAATAGAAAAACTAAACATGATATAATTTTTATGAATAAAATTGGGAAGTGCCTCATTCCACTATCATTTTAATGACTACTATAAGCTTTTGGTATAAGGAACCCTTCATATCCCAATTCATTTTCGATATACGCAATTTCTTTGCAAGTACAATACACTCACCGGTTTTGCATTAGAACACCTGATTTAATAAGTTCCTTCTTAATTGCGGTAGCAACCGGAACAAGCAGGAGCGTTTTTCACGCTAGTTCTTTTGTGGAAATTCCAGGTTGTATATAACATTCAATTAAGAGTTGCTCAATTACTTGAGAACCCTCTTGCAGACGTATATTTGCATTTTTCTTGTTCTATATCGTTTTTCACGGAATCACACTCTTTATCATCGATATTTTTTATGTGAAAAGCATACACGTCATCCATACCGTTACTTTATCCTAAATAAAAAAGGACAGAGAATGAACATATAGCCCATCTTCTGTCCCTATTAGGATATTGACTACCTAACGGCTTTTGTCAGATGTAAAAAAGCGATTTCTGACATGCGTATAAAAAATAAACCATGCATAAGAGCACGGTTACAGTCAATTGTATATTATGGATGGCTGCAGTGTTCTTAACCGATATGGGTTCTCCTGTTTTTATCCTTAACAAATAAGCCACTCCAAAAGTGGATTATCATCTCCAAAGTAACAGAATGAACCATATAAAATTGATTGATTAGTTAAGAACAAATACCGACATCAAGACAACCCCTATTTTTAATAAAACCAATTATACTTAAAAATATTAGAAAATTCAAGAGAAAAGCGATTTGACTTAACAAAAAACTGGCAAGCTTGTGCATTATTCTTTAAAGGAAGTGTTTTATGCTTATCAAAAAAAAGATTTCTTAGTTTTATACATGTTACAATATTGCTTGAACTATTTGTTATTGGAGCCTCAGTATAGAAAGGAAATTTTAAAGCTATGAACAATTGGGATATAGCAAACATTCAAGTTTGCGATAAAGTAACAGAAAGAAAAATACGTTATGATACTACAACAGAGGAACATAGCTGTATTCTGTTAGAAGCAAAAAGTCAAAATATCGTACTTTTTCATAAAATAGCGGCTTCATTTGCGATGATAACAAACCAAAATAAGCTAACCATTCCTAAAGGCAGTTATACATTGGCGTATTACTGGAAAAATCGCCCGTTTAATTTATACATTTGGAGAGATAAGAATGGAAATTATTTAGGTTCCTATTTTAATATCGTAAAAAATACATGTTTAGCAGATAATTTGCTATCCTTTGAGGATTTAATTATTGATGTTTTGGTTTTTCCTAATGGACATTACTTTATATTAGACGAAGATGAATTATCTGAGCCATTAGCTCAATTTGAGAATGGCTTTGTCCAACAAGCTCTACACTCACTAATTGATATGATTGATCTTCTTCTTCCTCAAACTATTTCAGAGGCCGAAAAAAATTTTAAACATGAGAAAATCCTTCCTTTGCTACAGATTGCAGAACAGGGCTAGTATTAAGTAAAATGTTTTTGGAGAAACATTTTTCACGCCGCAACCGTCTACAATCCCCCACTTCAAGGCCTAGCGGAACATGTGACGTTTAAGTTGGGGATAACGGACGCTAACCCCCCGATAAGTCTCTCTTTATCTCACAAATGTGATAAAATCCGTATTAACGGGTTCAACATGATTCGCTCGAAGTTGTGCATTAATTTGTCCTCTATGATGCTGACCATGAAGCGCGACATGGGTTAGAACATCTCGAATAGAAGTATTAAACTCTTCACCTTTGCTATTTTTATAGCTTATGAATTGATCTAAGTCAGTTTTGTCTAAATCGGCGAGAAATGCTGCAAAGCTTTCTTCATTTTTTTTAACCATTTCTTCACAAACTTCTATTTCAACTTCTCCCCAAATAGGTAGCTGTGAACTGTCCTTTCCTTGTAATCTGCTTAACCATACTTGTTCTGAATAAAGGATATGTGAAAATAAACGTCTTGCCTCACGATTGTCATGTTCAAGCTGTTGCAAGGCCTCAAGTATACGCTGATTAGCCCAATTTAAATGTTTATACATCCTTTTCATTGTTTTCAATGGATACTACCTCTTTCTTGTTATTTTTATGGAGCCCAAATGTCATTTATGCCGGCCGGTATTTTAAATTCAGTTTTTCCCCTGTCTGCAACTGGTGTTTGTATAAATATCATTACAACAAGAAGAACAATGAATAAAGCACACAAAATGGGTACAAATTGATTTTTTTTCAATAATCACACTTCCTTTTCTTTGATTTGGTTTGGTGTGATCATATTGAATAAAATCTATAACAGTAAAGCTCCCTTTATAACAGTTGCATGTGGTTATTGATGCCACAAATAACAGGTTATCGCTGGAGAGTATTCCTTTTTTACATTTGTGAAAGTTCGCCTTGCATGAGCTTAGATTTTTGGCATTGATTCATTTTAATGAGCTCCTAATCAAGTTAGCGAATCTTTCCGCTCCCTCATCTAGTTCTTTATCACTAACAGATGAAAAGCTTAAACGTATAAAGTTCCTTTGTGGATCTTTCACAAAGCAGGCTGAGCCTGGTAGAAATGAAACATTGTGTTCAACCGCCTTATAAAGTAATTGTTCAGCGTTATATTTGCATGGCAGCTCAATCCATACATTCAATCCTCCTTGCGGTTGACGATAGGTGATCAAATCTCCTAGGTGTGTTGAAAAATAATTTTTAAGCCTGTCTCTTCTAACTTCTAAGGCGATACGAAGCTTTTCTAGATGTGGGAACATTTTATCGGATCGTAAAAATGAAAGGATTGCTTTTTGCGTCAGCAGTGGATTGCAAATATCAGCAGTAGCCTTTGCTGCAACTAATCGCTCAAATACGACGCCCGATGCAACCAATGTGGCGATCCGGCAACCGGGAGAAAGAGGTTTGCTAAATCCTTTCAAATAAATGACATGTCCGTTGCGATCCCAATATTTGATCGGTTTGGGCGGGATCTCATCATCAAAATATAGATCTCCCACAGCGTCATCCTCAACAATCAGTATGCCGTATTTCTCTGCAATTTCGAGCAATGTCTTTCTATTTTGTTCGCTCATCACTGTACCTGTCGGGTTTTGAAATGTTGGATTCGTATAGATGAGTTTGGGTTTCAAGCGATCGCATATTTCCTCAATCGTTTGGAGGCATATACCATCTTGTTTGACAGGGGCTGTAAGAATATTGGCGCCTCTACCACGCATTGCGTCGATTGCTCCAGTGAAACATGGCTGCTCCATAATGACAACATCCCCAGGACCTATAAAGCTGCGTGCCACAAGATCAATTCCTTGTTGTACCCCACTAGTGATCATCATGTTTTCAAAGGGAACATGCAATCGGTATACCCTATTCAGGAATTTTTGCATTTCTTCTCTTAGTTCAGAATCGCCCTGTGTTTCGCAATATCTGGCCAAAATCGTTGGATCATTGTCCACAAGTAATTTCATAGTTTCTGCTAAAAACCTGGTGGGCAGCAATTTATGATAAATCACGGAAGTGGCAAATTGAATAGGATTGGAAAATTGCAAATGCTGTACGAGCTGGGCACGGTGAATGTAATCTTCAATATTTTGCTGCCAATCAAAAGATGATAAGTCTCCGCCTTTCTCACGATTTGGTTTCATATTCTCGTAACGCTCGTTGATATAGGCCCCTTTCCCTTTATAAATATTAATATATCCTTCTTTTGCTAGTCGCGTATAAGCTTTATGAACGGTTACGACACTCACGTTGAGATCTTTAGCTAATTTTCGTACAGAAGGCAGTAATGCTCCTTTTTGTAAAAGCCTAGATTCAATCCTTTCTAAGATCTCAAAGTAAATTTGATCAACGAGAGACATACTGCTATTGTCACGTGACAATTCAATCTTCAACGCATATTCCCCCAATACATGGATTGATGGCAAAACTGTTATACCTCTGCTTTGACTGTTACATTCATACCCCTTTATTATAACTGTAATGAATGGGACTATAGTATAACAATTAATACAGTTAAAGGAGATCGATATTAAATGAATTTTAATATGAAAGAAGCCATTGAGGTTCTAGAGCGTACACCACAAACATTGGAGTATTTTTTATCTGGTCTATCTGATGGATGGTTGCAATGCAATGAAGGCGAAGGAACTTGGGATGTCTCTGAAGTGATTGGGCACCTCATTGAGGGAGAGAAAAATAATTGGATACCGCGGCTGGCATTTATTCTTCGAGAAGGGGGAAGAAAACCCTTCCCTCCATTTGATCGGTTTTCTCATTTGAATATGAAATCTGAAAGTTCGATTGAACAAAAATTGCTTGA
The DNA here is from genome assembly GCF_003097615.1 of Pueribacillus theae. Lineage (NCBI taxonomy): Bacteria > Bacillati > Bacillota > Bacilli > Caryophanales > Bacillaceae > Pueribacillus > Pueribacillus theae. Next base: position 8,663 of record NZ_QCZG01000033.1, on the reverse strand, counting down.
ATTTAAGACGATGAGAACGCATTGCATAACCAGACTTAAGGAGCTTGTTGAATCTGAATCACAGCTAAAACGTGCGGGCTCACACCCTGCATTTGGAGTCGTAAAGGTAAAGGAGTTGATTTCCACATGGGTTGTTCATGATTTAACACACATTGCTCAAATCGTAAGGGTAATGGCCGAGAGATACAGGGCAGATGTTGGGCCTTGGAAAGAATATTTGGGTATATTGAATAGATAATTAATGATGACATGGGAAAATTGAAGTTTCTTTTAACTAAATTCCAAAGGATCCTAATGATCACATTAGAGGTGATAGAATTGAAATTTCAACAAATTATTGCGGAAAGAAACAACAACATTGGTATTATTACTTTAAATCGCCCCGAAAAGAAGAATGCCATCAGCATACAAATGAGAGAGGAAATCTCACAGTGCCTAAATAATTGGCAAACAAAAGAAGAAATTATGGCTGTCATCATTACCGGTTCATCTTCGGTATTTTCTACAGGATTTGATTTATCCGACTTTAACCATCCTGAGCAATTTGACCGCCTTTTACATTCATCATCACGGTACCATAAGGATATCTGGTATTTTCCAAAACCAACGATCGCAGCGATCAACGGACTTGCACTTGGTGGCGGATTTGACTTGGCAACTTTTTGTGACTTTCGAATTTGTACGCCATCTGCTTTATTCGGTCATCCCGAAGTTAAATTTGGGGCACCACCACTAATCACACCACTTCGTTGGATTGTGGGTGAAGGAATTGCGAGGGAATTGTGCCTAACAGGTCGTACAATTGATGCAAAAGAAGCTTTCCGCATCGGATTGGCGAATGAAATTCTAAAAGAGAAAAACATTTTAGATCGAGCCATTGAGCTAGTAAACACAATATTAGAAGCTCCAAATGATACATTGCTTTATTTAAAATCTTTTATGACAGGCAACAAGAAAAAAGAATTTGAAACATGCTTTTTCATCGAACATGACGAAGCTTTTCGGAAACTATTGCTTCCCAAAGCAAAGGAAGGATTTAAAAAAACGTGAATGATATAGAACAATGAGATATTATTGTTTTTTCAAGATAAAATCATGGCTGTCAAGTTAGAAGGAGGAAATCATGAGTATCTATACTAAACCGCATTGGAAGCAATCCATTCTTATCACAATCGACACACAAAATGACTTCACCTTACCTAATGCTCCTGCTGAAATTAAAGGAACAATTGATGTCATTCCAAACATGATCAAATTGTTAAGGTTATACCGAGAAAAGGGACTGCCAATCCTTCACGTTATTCGACTTTATAAAGAAGATGGTTCTAACGCAGATTCTTGTCGGAAAGAAGCCATTGAGAATGGATCTAAAATAGCCGTTCCATACACAGAAGGTGCAGAATTGGTAGCAAGCATCCGCCCGTCTCCGTACAGTACATTGGATGCGAAAATTCTCCTTCAAAATGATTTTCAATCTATAGGAAAAAATGAATGGATCATGTATAAACCACGTTGGGGAGCCTTCTACAAGACAAAACTAGAGGAGTTTCTCAATGACCAAAATATTGATACGCTTATATTTACTGGTTGTAATTTTCCCAATTGCCCAAGAACTTCAATATATGAAGCAAGTGAACGTGATTTTAGAGTAGTAATGGTGTCAAATGCTATGTCACAAGTTTATGACAAAGGGATTCAAGAAATGAAGAATATAGGGGTTAACGTTTGTTTAGCGGATGAAGTGAAAGAAGCACTTCAGAGCATTAAATAACTATGTACCTATGTAAGAAGGTGTCCCAAAAGCCTAGCTTTTAGGACACCTTCTTAAAATGGCTGCCATTTTAATTTGCTTGCCTCATTAAATCGTTTCTCAACTTCATACCAATTGACAATATGCCACCAATTCTTCACATAGTCTGCTCTTTTATTTTTATATTGTAAGTAATAAGCGTGTTCCCAAACATCTAAAACAAGCAATGGCACAACATCCCATTGGCTTAAGTTTTGATGCTTTTCAGCTTGGAGAATTTCCAAGCGATGAGATCGGGGAGACCAGACAAGCAAAGCCCATCCGACAGCCTCAACTTGTTTAGCGGCTTCGGAAAAATGCTTTTTAAATGCTTCAAAACTGCCAAATGATTCATCGATGGCCTTAGCAAGCTCACCTTTCGGTTTTCCTCCACTGTTAGGTTTCATGACATTCCAAAAAATTGTATGCAAATAATGACCTGCCCCGTTAAAAGCTGCCTCTCTTTCCCAATGTGTAATCAGGTTAAAATCCCCGGTTTTTCTTGCTTTTTGCATTTCATTCTCTGCTTTATTTAATCCATCTACATAGCTCTGATGATGTTTGTCATGGTGAAGTCTCATGATTTCTTCTGAAATATATGGTTCAAGTGCGTTATAGGGATAGGGCAAAGGAGGAAGTGTGTGCTTCCCGGGCGGAACAGAAGTGTTTTCATGAGTAAATGAGAAAAAGCCGATTTTGCGTTCGTGTTGGTCATCATGACGTTTTGTCTGATAGGCTTCTGATTCAGTATTCAATGTTTCCCACTTTTTATATAGCTCATTTGCCTGTTTGTAAATTTTTTCTACCGATTGTTCCCGAACATTTTCATTTAACTGCTTTTTAAAGGATTGAAAATTTTCTTCCCATTCTTCAATCGTCTTACGATCAAGAAATTCTGTATAGCTGTCTTTTCTCTTTTCCCAATTTGAATTTAGGTTGTCACACCATTCTGCTAGGGACTCCAAATAGTTGGCTTCATTAAACACCTTCATCATACCGCCTTCCAAAGTAACTTCGATTTTACTTTATGTTGGCAAAGAAGAAAATGTTCGGTTACCAAGGTAAATCTGAACAAAAAAATATACCCTTCTTCTCTTTTTGTGATAACAGAGTTCAAAGGGTATATTATTCTTTGGTTATTTTTCTCAATGGTTATTCCTGCGTTGGAAATATTCTTTCGATTGATTCATTTAATTGGTCAAACAAACCTTCAATTGGTTCACCACGTTCGACTGCATCGGCATATTCCTGCACACGGTCGACAAAATCAGGATTTGTTGAAACATTCACATTATCGATATCTGGATCGACTGCTTTTACGCTTTGGGCAATTTTATTCTTGGTATCTTCACTCAATTCATTTTTTTGACCATCTTCCAATAAAGCAGCTACGTATGCATTGTTGTCAGTTGTAAGGACATTTGCTTGACGGACTTCCTTCAGTTGCGTTACACGCTCTGCTGCCTCATCCGCAATTTCCATACGAGAACGTCCGCCATTATTATCTCCAATATTTCCATCATCATTTCCGTTGTTTCCATTATTTTGATTCCTATCGTTCCCAACGCCATTTCCGTTATCGTCGTTATAATTGACATTATTAGGAAGGTTATCCATCCCTTGTTGGTTGTCGTTTTGGCCTGCACAACCAATGAGTACAATCGACAAAATCATTGTTGTTAAACAGAAACGAAAAACATTTACCATGAGCATCACACACTCCTTTTCATTGATTTTATTCGTATTGTTAGTTTTTTACAGACTTCCTGTATTTATGCTTTAAAAACGGTGACAATTTCTTCATCATAAATGTCACACATCTGCTACTTTATTTTTTGGCATTCATCCATTGGTTAGATTAGATTTATTTCCGTTTATTTTTATCTTTTTCCATGATGTCTTCGTATTCGTGTAAATAAAATATTACAATTGCGTCTTGGATTTTTTCAATGAACTGCTTAATCAAGTAATTCAATTTTTGAGTCGTATGAATTGATTTAATCAACGCATTATTACACCTCTTTTTTTTCAACCGTAATTATGGTTTAGTTGTGAGTTTTCTGCTTTAATAATTAAAATCCAAATGATAAATGTTCCGGTTTACATCAGTTCCTGTATTTCATTTAAAAAATAATGTTTCGCGGCTCATAAATAGCATACCTCCCTTATCTGATTCTATTCTTTTCAAAATACTTATAGTGAATTAGGATTCGGATAAAATTGGAAAAAATAAAGCGTATTGGAAGTGGGATAAAGAGAAGTTGGGCTTGGAGGTGTAGAAATCATCTCACATGATTAATCCTTACTCGGGGTTAGGTATGTATACTAAAAAAATAAAATGCCAGTCATAAAGAACTGGCTTTGTCTATTTGGAAAACCGTTTAAAAACATCCATTAATTCTTGAATTGCTGCTTCTTCGTCTCCTTCTTTTATAGCATCAGCTACACAATGCTGTGTATGCTTCTCCAATAAATGAAGCCCTACTTTATTCATCGCTGCATTAATTGCAGAAATTTGTGTAAGGATATCGACACAATATCGATCATTCTCAATCATATTTTGAATGCCGCGTACTTGCCCTTCAATTCGTTTTAAACGGTTAATTAATTGTTCTTTTTCTTTTACTGATCGGTGTGTCACCTTTATTTCTTCAGGATTGTGCATGTAAGTATCACCTTCATTTGTCTATAATTTTTATAAAATGTTTATGATACATAACGGGGGTACTTTTATATTATACCACAGAATGTTCGGGAGGGATAGGCAGCGGTTTGTGGTTTCTCTGAATCTGCCATGCCTAGTAGCAGTCATTCCTCATTTCTCTTTAAACTTTATGGAATTCTTTTTCTTTTTTATGTAAATAAAGTATATAGAGAGCAGCAAAGGAGAGGATTTTTTGATTATCAAGGCCATGACATACAATATTCATTATGGCAAGGGCATGGATAAACAAGTAAATCTAGACAGAATTGCTGAGGTTATTAAAAAAAGTGATGCAGATATTGTCGGGCTCAATGAGGTAGATAAACATTTTTCTAAGCGAAGTAACTACGAAGACCAGATTAGGTGGCTCGCGAACCAGTTAAACATGGAGCATGCTTACAGTCCTTCCCTCGCTTTAAAGTCGAAACGTTTGAAGACAAAAAGGCAATATGGAAATGCCCTTTTATCTCGATATCCAATCGTTACAAAAAAAGGGCATCCGTTTGATTTTATACCTGGGCTCATCGAAGGAAGGTCGATGCTCGAAGCAACCATTCAAATAAATAAACAGCTTTTTCAAACTAATGTGACTCACCTAAGCCTTAACCCTTTTCTTCATAAGAAGCAAACGAATTTTATTGTGAACCAGCTTCACAAGTATTCTCATCCTATTATTATCATGGGAGACTGGAATATGAGGCCCGGATCAAGAGGATGGCGAAAAATAACCCGTGATCTTCAAGATGTTTGGCATTCTTCAGGAAAGGGTCCAGGCTATACGTATCCATCACTTCGGCCAAGAATGAGATTGGACTACATATTTACGAGTCGTAACTTTCGGGTCGTTGAAACAGAAATTGTAACAAATATACCAAAAGCCTCTGATCATTTACCGGTAAAGGTAACACTATCTTACGGTTAAAAATGTTTTAACTTGTTCACTGTTTTGTCTGCTTTATATTATATCGCCTTCGTTTTTTTTATCTGTTTACTTCTGAGTTGTCCGCATGCTGCATCAATATCTGTCCCTTGTTCATGGCGAATGCCGCATTGAATACCTTTTTTCTTTAATGTGTCATAGAAGGCAAGAATGGATGTTTTTTCGCTTCTTTGATATTGTGTATACTCATCAACGGGGTTGTAAGGGATTAGATTGACATACGTCAGATGTTTTCTGCTTTGCAGCAGTTTTGCAAGCTCTTCGGCTTCCTTTATGTGATCATTCACATCTCTTAATAAGATATACTCGATTGTGAGTCTCCGGTTCGTTTTTTTTGTATAATAATCAACTGCCTCCATCAATTTTGCAATCGGATAGGCTCTGTTGATTTTCATAATTTTAGTACGCAGTTCATCGTTTGGCGCATGAAGTGATAGAGCTAAATTAATGCGCAAGTTTTCATCGGCAAATTCGTACATTTTTGGAACGATGCCGCTCGTTGAAACGGTAATATGCCTCGCCCCGATGGCCAATCCTTTCGGATCGTTCACAACGTGTAAAAAATCCATTAGGTTATCATAATTGTCGAATGGTTCCCCTATTCCCATGACAACAATGTTGCTGACCCGCTCTTCTTTCCCTTGTTCATCGAGGTGCTGCTGTACTTTCATAATTTGCTCCACAATTTCTCCAGCGTGCAAGTCTCGATTTTTTTTCAATAAGCCGCTAGCACAAAAGCTGCAGCCGATATTACAGCCTACTTGCGTTGTGACACAAACAGACAGGCCGTAATTAAAACGCATCAATACCGTTTCAATTAAGTTGCCATCTTGCATCCTAAATAAAAACTTCGTTGTTCCGTCCGCAGATACTTGTTTTACTGATTGTTCCAATGATTGTAAGACAAAGTGTTCTTCCAAGAGTGCCAAACATTCTTTGTTCAAATTTTTCATATCTGAAAAGTTTGAGACGCGCTTTTTATAGAGCCAGTCCCAGATTTGCTCGGCACGGAATTTCTTCTGGCCATGCTCCAACAGCCATGCTGTTAATTGTTCTTTCGTTAAACCATATATCGAGTGTTTCAAGATTGATTCCTCATTTCAAATGATCGATGTTATTACTATAATAAATAACAAGCAATCAAACAAGCAAATGTTCTTACATTTAGAGAATTGCTATCATTTGGAGTTGTGAATGGAGTTGATTTATTAATTTCCATTTTTGCCCAAAGCGAAAAGGAGCTGCCAACGAAATGGAAGCTCCTGCTTTTCAGACCAGATCGAAATAAAATTCAACAATCAGCCGGAAACTGATGAAGAGGTGGAGGAATTAACCAGCCCTTTTCCTTATTTAGGCGAAGAACTTTTGCGCCGAATGCTGCTTTTTGTGTATGCATTTGTCCAAACATCATAGCAATATCTTCTCGGATGGATTCTCCCATAATCGTACTGCACGCTACCAAACCTGCGGCTACGTCCTTCATTAATGACGCAGCAATCTCTTGATCAAGAAAACGCGCACCTACCGGAATACTTTCAAGGCTTGCCTTTGGGCGATCCGGTGGAGTTGGCGGTAAACCAACACCATTTTCTTTTAATAATCCTTCAATTTGTTTGACCTCTTGCTGTTTTTGCTTGAGGGCTTCTCCCAATAATTCATGAAGATCAGCGTCTCCTGTATGATTTAAATGTGTTTGGTAACAGGCAATCATCCCTTTGGCCCCAACTAAAAAAGACCATATACCAAATACTTCTCCGTAGTGCATAGGTTCATTCTTTGGATTTCCGCCTAAAATTCCCATAACAGCCTCCCTTAATTCTTATCATTGGTATGTTTTTATACTTCCTCGAATGTTAAAATCTATTCATGTTAAAGAGAGCTTTTTATTCAGTGGACAGAACTTACCTTTCTTTCAGAAGAAACATTTTTAATATTACAATAAAACCTACAACCGTATATGTAAGCCCCCATAATACAGCGAGCCAAAATTCTTGCCCAATATGTACCATATCTTCGCCATTCAAATACTTAATCACATTCATAACCGGCGGAAATAGGAGAAGTCCCCATTTCAATAGACCCACTTTTTCTACCAACCCACTGTAAGAAATTGAAACAACAATGACCAGGATCGCTGATAGCCATGTGTATTTCTTTGAAGCAAAAGATGTAACAGAGAAAAAGGTACCTACGAAAATGCCGAACAAGGCTAAAATGAAATGGTTGTAGATTGATAGTCCGAAGTGTATCGGTTGAATCGCTTCTCTAAAATTATTCATCAGAATAGGATAAAAAATCGAAAATATGATTAGTATTATTGCAGCGAAGAGGCATATTGCCCATTTCCCCCATAAATAGCGAAGCTTGCTGCCTAACTGCATAAATAAAATATGTTTTTCACTTTCTCCCTCTATTGAAAAAATACTCATTGTGATCCAAGCCATAATTAAATAAATTGCAATGCTTGTTACTGCATAACTGCTTAAAATGGGAACATCTTTGTAGGTATATAAAATAATGACCCATAAGCCAAATACAGTTAGCGGAGGAATCATTTTTAATGAACGAATATAACTTATGAATTGATAACGAATGAACCCCCTCATACTTCCCTCTCTTCCCTGACTTCCAGTACAGAGCATTTTTTATTTAATAAGTCTAATAATAATTGATCACTTATCGCTGCATCGACTGTAATCAAAGCAGTGTTCCCTTTATACTGAATGTCGAACGCATCTATTTTTCTAAAAATCTTTTTATCATGAAACCCTATCTTGATTAGTCTTTTTATTTTTAATGGTTTCTTATCCGATGAAATCTTTCCAGATTCTAAAAATAAAATTTGATTCGCCAGTTTTTTAATTATTATATCTTCATGAGTCGTAAAAATGATGGTTACCTGCTTTTTTAGCTTTTCTAAAAGGTGAATAAGCTGGAGCTGGGCTGAAGTGTCCAATCCAGTTAACGGCTCGTCTAATAGAAGAACGTCTGGTTTCATAAGGAGCGCTTGAATAAGACCTACTTTTTGTTTGGTACCTTTTGAGCATTGTTTGAGTGGTGTATTAAGAAATGGCTCGATTCCAAACAAGTGGGCATACTCTGAAAGCTCAGATTCTATCTGTCTTCTGGAAAAACTATGAAAGGAAGCCATCAACAACAAATATTCTTTTGATATGAAAATAATATCTACTTGAAAACACAATGTCTTGATTTGTCAAGTACCCGGAAAC
>NZ_QCZG01000032.1 GCF_003097615.1 Pueribacillus theae | reverse complement strand
ACCATACGCCTAGCGTATGGTTTTCTTTTCACAAAAAAGCTGTTCCATCCCAATCAAGGTGGATGGAACAGCTTATTTATTTCATCGATTCTGGGAAGATCGATAAATCAATGTTAAAAACATTTGGAAGCAGGAAGTAAATCGCAAGTGTAATAACCACTATCGAAAAGATGTTAATCCAAAATCCTGCTTTTGCCATGTCGCCAATTTTTATATAGCCTGAGCCAAAGACAACGGCGTTTGGCGGCGTCGCGACTGGAAGCATGAAGGCACAGGAAGCAGCAATTCCAGCAGCGATCATTAAACTGTATGGATGGACATTTATCGCTAAAGCAAGTGAGGCCATAATCGGATACATCATCGTCGCAGTTGCTGTATTTGAAGTAATTTCTGTCAGGAATATGACAAGCGTCGTAACGATGACAATCACCCACAAGAAGTGTATGCCAGATACAACTGTTAATTGTTTTCCAATCCATTCTGCAAGGCCGGATTGACTGAAGCCCGCAGCGATTGCCAGGCCTCCGCCGAATAAAAGCAAGATACCCCAAGGCAATTCTTTGGCAGTATCCCAATTCATTAAATAGCCGCCCTTTTTATTGACAGATGGAATGATGAATAGAACAACTGCAGCAATTATTGCGATACCCGTATCATTAATCGTTATAAATTTTTCCAAGACAAACGTACGGGAGATCCAGGCTAGTGCTGTCAAGACGAACACAGTAAGCACTGCTTTTTCTTCATATGACATGACGCCGAGTGACTGTTTCTCGCGTTGAATGACTTCTTTTCCTCCGGGGATTTTTTTAAAATTCATAGGGAATGCGATTTTTACTAAATAAACCCATACGAGAATGAGCAGAACGGCGGCTAATGGTGCACCGAAGAGCATCCAGCCTGCAAAGGAAATGGTTACACCATAAAGTTCTTTTGCTACACCTGCGAAAATGGCGTTTGGCGGTGTCCCAATTAACGTTCCCAATCCCCCGATCGAAGCGGAGTAGGCAATGCCAAGCATTAAGGCCTTCCCAAAATTAAAATTCTCTTGACTAACATCAATGCCTTCGCTGGCCAAGCTTTCTTTTACTTGATAAATAATCGCAAGCCCAATCGGAACCATCATCATTGCGGTTGCCGTATTTGAAATCCACATTGATAGAAATCCTGTCGCTACCATAAACCCAAGAATGATTCGTTCTGTACTCGTTCCAATCAATGAAATAATCGTAAGGGCGATTCGTTTATGTAAGTGCCAGCGTTCCATTGCAAGAGCGATAATAAAGCCCCCCATAAATAGGAAAATGGTGTCGTCGCCATAAGAGGAGGTAGTTGTTTTACTATCTAAAGCTCCGGTGATTGGAAAAAGAATGATTGGAAGCAATGATGTTGCAGGAATTGGAATTGCTTCTGTAATCCACCATGTCGCAATCCACAATGTACTTGCAAGAACGGCTTGGGCTTCTTTCGGCATTCCTTCAGGTGAAATGAAAAGAAGTGTGATTAAAAATAAAAGCGGTCCAAGTATAAGTCCGATTAATTGCCGTCTCGTATAGAAATTTGGCGGATCTGAGCCGTCCTTTTGTTTTTCAATTTTTTGCGTTTTCCCCGATTTAAAAGATTGGCCATCACCTGTTACAGCAAAGAGAAGCATGTTTTTAATCGCTTGATGCTGCTTCCACAGGTTTTGCCATACAGCTGCCACTGTATGAGAACCCATTTTTTCTCCTCCTTTTTTAATCTTTGTTTTAAACCGGCCGTTTAATATCTTAACATTGTTTTACCCTCATTTCTATTTTTTACACAAACAATTGAAACCAACCGGAATCGGACGATTGACATTAATAAAACGTTTTCATACGCTTAGAAGAGAAAGAGTATGAAAGGATGTTTACATATGAATATCACTGTTATTGGAGCTGGGGCAGTCGGGGGATATTTCGGCGCACGTTTGCAAGAGGCTGGAGCAAAGGTTACGTTTCTCGTTCGTGAAAAGCGAAAAAAGCAAATTGAAGAAAATGGCTTCAAAGTAATGAGTGTAAAAGGCGACACTATCCTTCATCATGTTTCACTTGAAAGTGACGCATCAAACATCTCATCCAGTGATCTTGTTATAGTGGCTGTGAAAGGCTACCATCTCGATGGTGTCTTGCTTCAACTTGAACAGCTTGTGAGTAAAGGAGCAAAGATTTTGCCGTTATTAAACGGGATGGAGCATTACGAAATCTTGCAACAAAAGTTTGGGCGAAGTGCCGTGGTTGGAGGTTTATGCTTTATCATTACTACTTTGGATGAAAACGGCTATATTATTCATACGAGCAACCAGCATGACATCGTTTTCGGCCCGCTTGAGAAAGAGCAAAAAGAAGTGTGTGACAAAGCAAACACTTTGATGGAAAAAGCGAATATGAATGTGACATACACAGAAGATATTCTTAAACAAATTTGGAATAAATATGCTTTTATTACAGCGTATTCAGGGGTGACCACAGCAACCCGGCTTGAGATCGGCGCGATACGTGAAGTACCGGAAACACTGGCGTTATACCGTGAGACAGCAGAAGAGATGCAGAAGCTGGCTGCGGCCTACGGAATTGATTTAGGTTCTAAATTTAGCGAAGACACGGTAGAAAAAGCATTTCATTTACCTGAAAATGCAACATCTTCGATGCATCAGGATTTTAGAAAAGGGTTGCCGCTTGAAGTAGAGAGCTTGCAAGGTGGAGCCTTGAGGCTTGCGAAAGAAAAGGGTGTTGATCTTCCTGTCGTTCGAACGTTATACCGATTAATTAAACCGTATGAGAAGCAATAGCGATTGTTACTAATCCCTCTTGGCGGGTGCTATTTCAATGAAAGGATGAGGTGAAATGAAAGTAACTGTTATTGGAGAATGGGGCGGATTTCCGAAAGTGAATGGAGCAAGTTCAGGATATTTATTTCAGGCGGATGGGTTTAATTTACTCATTGATTGCGGAAGTGCGGTTCTTTCCAAACTGCAGCAGTATATACAAGTTGAAGAACTGGACGCTGTCATCATTTCTCACTATCATCACGATCATGTGGCGGATATCGGACCGCTGCAACATGGGAGGCTCGTGAAACGCTATATGGGAGTTGAACAGCCCGTTTTGCCAATATACGGCCACCAGCTTGATGAATTGGAATTCGGCCGTTTAACACATGAGCCTGATACGGTAGGTGTTCCTTATCATCCGGCTGAATCGCTTCAAATTGGCCCTTTTACGATTTCGTTTTTACAGACAAAGCATCCGGTTCCTTGTTTTGCGATGAGAATAACGGATCAAAGAAGTACCGTCGTCTATACAGCGGATTCCGCTTTTAAAGAAGAATTTATCCCATTTTCTAAACAAGCTGATCTTCTTGTATGTGAATCGAACTTTTATGCCGGCATGAATGGCTCCGATGCCGGGCATATGACAAGTACAGAAGCTGCAACAATCGCGAAAGAAGCAAAGGTTGGCACATTGCTTCTCACACATCTCCCTCATTTTGGGAATCTTTCAGATCTTGTTCGACAAGCGAAGGGCGTTTTCAAAGGAAATGTTGAGCTTGCTAAAGAAGGGTGGACGTGGGAGGGGTAGAATGGAAATTTCCGTCCCTTCCTCCTCACATCCAGTCACCAATTGAAAAAACTGGAATATGAATACATAGATCAACTCTGTTTACATTTCAATCCATCCATCTATCACATTTTATTAAGATGGGGGAGGATAGCATGAGCTGGAAAAACTTTTATCCGTTCGATAACATGGATGAATTTAAAAAGATTACTCAAAACATGGAAGGTTTTTCTTCCATTGATGAATATATTAAACATATTTTTTCCCAGACGATGCCCCCCTCTATGTTTCCCGATTTATTTGAAGAGAAAGAGAAAAAAAATCCAAATAAACAGAAGAAAGAAGAAATTGAGAAGAAGAAATTAGAGTACCAAATCTTTGATCTCCATGACTTTGTCATCGTCAGAATTCCAATTAACCGTAAAATAAACGTTTCAGAATTAAAAATTTATCATACATCCTCACTTCTTACGGTTAAAGGAATCCCAAACAAAAAAGATAAACATGAAATCCCCCTGCCGGCGCTAGTAAAACATAAGAAAACGAGGACGAAATTTAAAAATCGAATATTGGAAATCACGATGCCGAAAGTACAAGATAATCGATATACGGAAATAAATTTTTAGAAAAAAATAAAAAGTATGGCGAATGATAGCATGTAAGCCTTTTCTACTCTGCAATTCTAGTATTTTCGGCTTAGCGATGATTGACTTTTTTGTAGAATAATGTTAGGATAACTTCAGTATTTTCATGCGTTAAAGCATTTTTGCGACTATGAAACAAAGAAAAATTGATTGGGGATTAGAAGATGAGGAGAAAGTGGACAAAAATCGTTGGGGCTTCCTTCCTTAGCCTGGCTTTGTTAGCCGCATGCGGAACATCTGACAAAGAAAAGGAAGAGGGCAGCGCGGGCGGAAAAGATAAAGAGAAATCCGCTGAAACGGTGACAGTGGGGATTTCCCAATACGTGACACATCGTTCATTAGATGCTGCGACAAAAGGATTTAAAGCGGCTCTTGAGGAAAGCGATCTTGATGTGAAATTTAACGATCAAAATGCACAAGGCGATCCGAACAATGCGGCAAGCATCGCGCAAAATTTAGTAGGGGATAAAGTGGATCTTATTTTTGCGAATGCTACACCGAGTGCGATAGCTGCATTAAATGAAACAAAAGATATTCCTATTGTTTTTACATCTGTAACGGATCCTGTTGGGTCTAAATTAGTAGAATCAATGGAAAAGCCTGGCGGTAATGTTACAGGAACTAGCGATACTCATCCAGACGCGATTCCAAACACTGTAAAGTTTATTGATGAGCAGATGGATGCTAAGACAATTGGCTTAATCTTTAATGCTGGTGAACAAAATTCTCAAGTTCAAATTGATGCTGTGAAAGAGGCTGTTAAGGGAACAGATCTTAAAACAGTGGAAGCAACTGTGTCGACATCTGCGGAAGTAAAACAAGCTGCGGAATCTTTAATTGGACGAGCTGATGTTTTCTATGTAATTACTGATAATACCGTAGTATCCGCAATAGAAACAGTGGTTCAAGTTGCAAGCGATAACGACATTCCACTATTCGTTGGTGAGCACGATTCTGTCGAAGCCGGTGGTTTTGCGGCATATGGCACATCTTATTATGATTTAGGATACCAAACAGGAAAAATGGCAATCCAAATTTTGAAAGGTGAAAAAACACCTGATCAAATTCCTGCTGAATATCCATCTGGAGATTTAGATCTTCTCATTAACAAAAAAGCAGCGGAAGATATGGGTGTTAAGCTAAAACCTGAATGGGATGACATCGCAGAATACCTTAAATAATGAACAGCAGGGATAGACTGAAACCTGTCAGTCTATCCTTCCTTTTTTGATGGAAGCACTGGCGTTTAACGAGCGTATGGCTTGGATGGATTGCTTCCTTGGTGCAAGGCAGCGAAGAAGGAGAACCAAGTAGTTGCCGTGTTGTTGAAAAAGAGGCTGGAAAACCATTTGTTTCAGCTCCTTTTTGAGCAACATCATACACTTTTTTAACCCTAAAAGGGAGGATCTTTTATGTTGACAGCCTTATTCGGTTCGTTGGAATCGGGAATTATATATGCTCTAATGGCACTTGGTGTTTATTTATCATTCCGTATTTTAGATTTTCCAGACTTAACGGTAGATGGAAGTTTTGTTACAGGGGCGGCTGTGGCGGCTTCAATGCTTATAAATGGTATACATCCAGTTATTGCGACGCTTTCAGCGATTGTTGCCGGTTTTCTTGCTGGCTGTATAACAGGTATACTGCATACGAAAGGGAAAATTAATCCGCTTTTGTCAGGGATTTTAATGATGATTGCCTTGTACTCCATCAACTTAAGGATTATGGGGCGTGCGAACGTACCGCTTTTGAATGAAGAAACCTTTTTTACACAACTTCGCTCATTTTGGGAAAGTTCGGCAATTGGCAGTGTGATCCCCGTTTTCTGGGCGGCTTTAATTGTGATGGCGATGATTACACTTATTATAAAGTTTTTAGTGGACGCGTTTTTAAAAACGGAAATTGGCCTTGCGATTCGTGCAACTGGTGATAATAAACGGATGATTCGCAGTTTATCTGCCAACACTGATCGGCTCACGATTCTTGGCCTCGGCTTATCCAATGCCCTCGTTGCATTAAGCGGCGCTTTCGTTGCGCAGTACAGTGGCTTCTCCGACATTGGTGCTGGTGTTGGAATGATTGTCATAGGACTCGCTTCTGTCATTATCGGGGAAGCCCTTTTTGGCACAAAAACCATTGTTAGAACGACGTTTGCCGTCATAGGCGGAGCCATTATTTACCGAATTGTTGTTGCCCTTGCACTTAGGGTGGAGTTTCTTGAAACGGGCGATATGAAATTAATTACAGCGGTGATTGTTATTTTCGCGCTTGTCATGCCAAAAATTATTGAAAACATGAAAGAGAAGAAACGGCGGAAACAGCGCCAAATTAGCCAATTTGAGAGCGTTCAGGAAGATGGTGAGCGTCTTGCTTAATTTGAAAAGGATTCATAAAGTTTTTAATGAAGGAACTGTCGATGAAAAAATTGCACTTCAAGAAATTAATCTTGAACTAAAGCCTGGCGATTTTGTAACAATTATTGGCAGCAACGGCGCAGGAAAATCAACGTTAATGAACATGATTTCCGGTGTGCTCATTCCCGATTTTGGAAATGTCATTATCGATAATAAAGACGTGACAACATTGCCTGAATTTAAACGTTCCAAGCTCATTGGGCGAGTATTCCAGGATCCGATGGCAGGGACGGCGCCGACGATGACGATTGAAGAAAATTTGGCGCTTGCCTATTCACGAAACAAAAAAAGAACCCTTCATATCGGTGTGACGAAAAAGAAAAAAGAACATTTTCGCGACTTTTTAGCAACGCTTCATTTGGGGCTTGAAGATCGCCTAAATGCCAAAGTCGGCTTGTTGTCAGGCGGTGAACGCCAAGCACTATCGCTTCTTATGGCGACATTTACCGATCCGAAAATCTTATTGCTTGATGAACATACGGCAGCACTTGATCCGTCAAGGGCTGAACTCATAACGAATTTAACGAAAGAAATTGTTGAGAAATCCAAATTGACGACACTGATGGTTACGCACAATATGCAGCAAGCATTAGATCTCGGCAACCGGCTCATTATGATGGATAAAGGCCAAATCATTCTTGATGTTGGAGAAGAAGAGAAGAAAAACTTAACAATTGAAGCACTTTTACAGGAATTTCAGCGCATTCGTGGAACGCAAATGGCAAACGATCGTGCGATTCTTGGTTAAATTCCTACAAGACAGCGGAGAAAAACTCCTGCTGTTTTTTTGTTCTAAAAAAGGACAAGAAGACTAAACTATATGGTAGAGACGTCAACTTCATTTGGAGGAGAAATGTGAAGAAAAAAGCAAAGCTGTTTTGCCTTTTTATAGGCGGGTATCTTTTGTATGGACTCATTATGTTTTATTATTTGTACGTTGGCTCGGACAATACGATTCCAACTTCTTTTGAAGGAACAGCGGCAGATCCAAAATTATTTATGACGAAGGAAGAGCAAATTTTAAGTACAGATTTTTCTCGTTTGAAAAACTTACTTTTCTTCCTCTCCATCCCGGTAGATTGGATGATTTATTTGTTTGTTCTTATTTTTGGAATCTCCGTTTATTTTAATCGGCTAAGTAAAGAGGTGACACGCTTTTTCTTTCTTCAATCCGCATTGTACGTGTTTCTGCTTTCACTTGTCAGCTCGGTGATTTCATTTCCGCTTAGCTATATTAGCCGAAAGGTTTCTCTCGAATACGGAATTACTTCGCAATCATTCACGGGCTGGATGCGAGATTACACGATTAGTTTCTGGGTTAGCTTTATCATGACGGCATTAACGGTTTGGGTTATCTACATATTTATGCGGAGAAATGAAAAGCGCTGGTGGTTTCACGTTTGGCTCATTTCAATTCCATTTACTGTTTTTCTTATGTTTATTCAGCCTGTCGTCATTGATCCGCTTTACAATGATTTCTATTCTTTGAAAGACAAAGAACTTGAAACAAAGATTTTGGAATTGGCTGATCGGGCAGACATTCCTGCCGAGCATGTATATGAAGTGAATATGTCTGAAAAAACGAATGCTTTAAATGCATATGTTACAGGGATTGGTTCAAATTTACGAATTGTGTTATGGGATACAACGTTAAACAAGCTTGAAGATGAAGAAACGCTTTTTGTTATGGCGCATGAAATTGGGCATTATGTGAAGCACCATCTTTATTTGAATGTCATCGGTTCCATCGTATTAACTTTTTTCGGGCTGTACTTTGGTTCAAAGCTTTTTCATTTTATGCTGAATCGGTACGGTGAACGGTTATCCATTCGGCGCCATAATGAATTGGCATCACTGCCCGTTTTGCTGCTTATTTTCTCTTTGCTTTCTTTTGCAGCGAGCCCTATAACAAATGCGGTGTCCCGTTATCATGAGCATGAGGCTGATGTTTATGCGATTGAAATGACACAAGATAAGGAAGCGGCAATCCACGCGTTTCAGAAACTGACGGCAACAGGATTAAGTGAAGTAAATCCGCCACTGCTCGTAAAATGGCTACGGTATGGACATCCGACAATGCTTGAGCGCCTTGTCTTTTTGGAAACCTATGAATAGAATGACAGCAACTCGCATAAATTCTGAGATTAGGGTATACTATATATAAGTACAATTAAGGGGGAGAAAAACTTGGTTTTTTCTCGAAGGCAACAGGAACCTATTCCCGAAATCGAAACTGAAGTCTGGTCTTGCGTGAATCATGATTGCACTGGTTGGATGCGCAACTCTTTTTCTTTTCTAGATAACCCAACTTGTCCGTTATGCCAATCGGAAATGAAACAAGAAGTTCGGATATTGCCTGAATTAAAATAAAAAGCAGCGGTTAGGCTGCTTTTTATTTTTGTTCCTGTAAATGCTTAATCCATTCTTCGTTTTCCGTTTGTCCATAGAAACCGATGAATGTGCTTGTATATCTTACAAAAGCAATAAGTGAAACGATTTCCGCCACCTCATTTTTTGAGGCTGCATTTTTTACTTCCTTAACAATTTCTCGATCAACTTGCATAGGGTTTGTAGCCAATGATTTTGCCAATTTTGCATATAAAATCTGTTTTTCATTCATTCTTTCCGGGTAGTTTTCATTGACTAACCCTTCAAGTTCTTCTCTTGACCAGCCCATACGTTTTAGAATCATATAATGGGCTTCAATTAATCGTTCGGAACCGACCGCTTTGCCTACGACGGCAGCACAGATCCGTTTGTCTTCGTCTGTTGCCGCATTCGTAAAGAACGTTGGAGCTGAAAGAGACCATACACGAGAAACAACCCCGGCATCTGCCATCGCTATATATGTATCAGGAACCCCTCCGTAATACTCTTTAATTCGATCTAGCGTTTTCTGCGTTCTTTCGTCATACATATTGACGTCCTCCCAATAAACATAATTTTAACAATATTATACCATTTATATCTTTTCAAAACGAAGAGGTTTTCCAATTTTATTAACGAATAGGATGTTGCTGATATCGCAACCTATGTAACGTGTACATGTTAACGTACACATCATTAAAATTGCTGGAGGGACTTCTGATGAAATTAGCTGCCCATGAACTTCAGGATCTGCATGAATTAACAATGAGCTGTGTGAATTCAATTACAAATATGGCTTGCTTTATGAATCACGTGAAGGATGCCGAACTTAAATCAATCATTGAGATGCATTTTCCTCTTCATATTCAAGATTACAACATGAAGGTGGAATATATTAGCAATGTGGAAGGCGCATCGGAAACATTGCAAGTGCCTCCCTTGAATACGGCACTTTCTTCATTTACTGAATCTCCTGCAATGATTCAGCCTGTCATGCCAAGAACTTCGCTGCAGCAATTTAATGATCGTGAGATAGCAACAGCCTATTTGCTCACATTAAAGCGCGCCGGCCGTGAATATGCTTGGGCCGCAATGGAAATGAGCCATCCTGAAATCCGCTCGTTTTTGGAAAGTGCTTTCCAAATGTGTTCGCACCATGCGTACGATGTGTGGCAATGGATGGTGAAAAAAGGCTACTATCCGCTTGAAGCCGCACCAGATGCTACCATCAATGCATTTTCCCAAATGTATCAAACGGTTCAGCAGCCAGCCCTTCAAATGCAATAAGTAATAAAACTTCCATCAGTGGGATGACTGATGGAAGTTTTCCTAATACTTTTTTCGTAAATATTACCTTGCTTTAATATTCGTCATTGCTTTATTATCTTGGTCATTAATGGTACCGTCAATATAATCCTGATCATGTTGAATGTTCATATTCCCTGAAATGATATTTTGATGCGACAATATATCCCCAATGCCTTCATTTACTTTAAAATGAGAATCAAGTCCGGTTACATCGATATCCCCAACAAATACACCCGATGCATTTTGCATTGTGTTCGTGTTGATATCATCAAAGGTCAATGAAAAATTTTCTGCATCATGAGGCATTGAAATTGCTGTATCTTGATCGTTAATTACTGTATCAATCAAATCTTTATCTTCGATAATATTAATATTATTTACAACATATTCTTTATGGCCATGTATTGTAAAAATGTAGTTTTCTTTTTCATGAGAACTCCAATTACCTGTTTGGTTTGTACCAACAAAAATGGCACTTGCATTGACAAGCGTGTTTGCTTTTATTTGTTGAAATTGTATGGTTTGTTTCAATAAAAAAGCCCCCCAATTTACATTCACCTCACGGCTTATAGAAGTGGGATACTTCTGCCGATAAAGTTAAATATTAGCATTCAACGAAGCTTTATTGTCTATGTCATTCATGATGCCGTCAATTAAATCAACATCATTTTGCCAATTGAGATTAGCCGGAAAAACATTAAAAAATCCGAAATTCGGCCCAAATGCATAATTTTGTTTCTGGTGTGAATCCCAACCTGTCATAGCTACTTCACCTACAAGAACGCCACCATTATTCTGCGGCGAACCGCCAACATTCACCATATTAAACGTTAAAACCATCGCCATTCCCATTACCTCCTCAATACAAATAGTCTATGCGCCTATTTTTTTGGTGTGAAAACACACAAATCAATTAAGAAATGAATAGCCTAAGAAAAAAAGGATAGGTGAAATGACAACAAAGGAACAATCAGCATATAAGATTTCTTTTCATACCATTCAAGTGAATTCGATTACAAACGCTTCTGGCATTTTCGTCGGAAATAATACGCAAATGAATTGGAGTTCGCATAATAAAGAAAATATTGGTTTTGGGACAGTTGATGGGAATCAAAATCGTTTAAAGGGCAATCATAACATCGTCATTGATCCGGATGTTATCGATCACCCTGTCCACAGGTAAAAAAGCAAGTATGATAAGAAAAATGCGTAACGATCTAACGTAAAATAGACGTCCAGTTAATTTTTTTGGACGTCTATTTGTGTTAAACGATTATCTTTCCTTTTCGGAATACTTATTTCCAAAATATTATCTTTAAAGATTGCTTTGGTTCCCTTATGGTGTACGATAGCCGGCAACGGTATGACCTTTTTACCGTTTTTGTCAGGCAAGCCTTCTATAGTTAATTGATTTGATGTGTGGTAAATTTTTAAATCATTCACATCGATATGTGGTTCAATTTCTATTCGAACAATCACAAAATAATGCAGCTCAAATACTTGATAATCCCTTCTTTGCTTATAATTATTTTCCTTATGATCATTTCCGTCATTTTTCTCCGATTCATTAAATAAGTTAGGTAGAAGAGAGGAAGGCATGGATTGGGACAGAACTTGTTTAATGTAGTCTTCGATTGAAGAGAAATCATTCATATTAGGAGTGTCTTTGTTAAAAGGGTTGAAATCTTTCCAGTTATTCATATTTTTCCTCCTTCTTCTTCACAATCTCGTCCGAAAAAATCTAAGCGGGGTGCTATAAATGGAACGGATCACGTTTAAGGATTTAATCATCAGAGAAATTAAAAACTCTTCCGGTGTATTTTCAGGAGACAATTTCCATTACGGTTGGAAAGCTGTAAAAAAGATAAATGAAGGCCTAGGCTCTATAACTGGGGATAAAAACAAGTTATGCCAGAATCATCACACTGTTATAAACGATGAGACGAAACAAGACTAGCCCACAAAAAATAGAACCTATTTATCCATATTCTCAGCACAGAAGATGGTGACAAAAATGTGGTTCTTTAGGGGAACAAAAACCAAGAAAGACATCGATCAACGAATCGAAAAATTAGAAAAATTAATTGAGGAATTGTCTGAAAAAACGTTCGAATACCATATTAATATTGAAAAGTTGGATATTCATAACCCGAAATTAGATGAACTGACATTTCAATTAGATACGATCGATGTTGAGGAATTAAGTGGTGCGTTGAATGTAGGGAATAACTTTGGCATCCAAGTTCACCAGAAGGATAAAAACAAAGCGCTGAAAAGCAAACATAAAAGCGAGCTTGCTGGCAGCAATGATCAAAAAACGGGGGAAACTGCAAGGTCTGACGAGTTTACAATGAATCAAAATCGCTCCGGGTTTCATATTAAATTAAATAGAAAGTAGGAGGGGATTGCTTGACATCTTTATCGCCTACCTTTTTCATTGGTAATATTCGAATTGGAACGGTTGAAGGAGCATCTTGCGTCAATTTAGGAAATAATTTACCATCAAATTTTAATAATTATAAGAAACAAAACCAAGGATTTGGTTCGATACATGGCAACGGCAATGATATTCAAGGCATTCGCTCTTTATTAACTTCATCACCTATCCTTGAATTGCTGAGCGATTCTAATTTAGATGATGTTCCAGATTGGGCAAGAGAAGCCATTCTCTCAAAAATTGGTAATCAAGAATAAAGATTACTTCCATCATAGAGAGTTGATGGAAGTTTTCTTCTTTCGACACAATTAGATAAGCCTAATATGTTAAAATGACGTTGAAAGAGGGAGGGTTTGCCGTGAAATTAAAATCATGGATGGCTATAGGCATTCTTGTTGTCTTAGGTGGTTTCTTTATGTACGGACAATTTTTTGAAAAAGCAGATACGATTCCAGACAATGAGGCGCAGCTCGATGAAAATCAAGCTCCGACAACTGAAAATTTTTACGAGGAATCTGGACTAAAGATAGGCGAAATGGCTCCTGATTTTACATTGAATGATATGCAAGGCAACCCTGTGTCATTATCGGATTTCCGAGGAAAAAAAGTCATTTTGAATTTTTGGGGTTCCTTTTGTGGCCCTTGCCGTGAAGAAATGCCAGCGATGCAAAAATTTTATGAAACGTATAAAGAAAAAGATGTTGAGGTTGTGGCAGTTAATTTAACGTATTTCGAGCGTAAAAGGGAAGAAGTAGATCAGTTTGTGGAGGAATTCGGTTTAACCTTCCCGATCCCGCTTGATGAAAAAGGAAAACAAAAAGAAGTTTATAAAATCATTCCTATCCCTACAAGTTATTTTCTTGATGAGAAGGGCATCGTTCAGCAGGTCCACTTTGGCCCAATGACATATGAATTTATGGAGGAAACCATTAAAAATATGTAAAAGAGGTGTTCAAAAAGTCCGGAGGCTTACAGGAGGTAAGTCAGTTCGATATTATCACAGGACGTGATGCCTTTAGTCGAACTTCCTTAATAGGCTACGAATCTCTTCGTCAGCTTGCTCTTCCGCTACTCACTTAATTGAAAGGAGTTATGCACATGCGTCTNGATATTATCACAGGACGTGATGCCTTTAGTCGAACTTCCTTAATAGGCTACGAATCTCTTCGTCAGCTTGCTCTTCCGCTACTCACTTAATTGAAAGGAGTTATGCACATGCGTCTTACAAGCATTGCTCCGAAGCATGCTTCCTCGGTGCAACTCGCAGCGGATCATAGACGTATCGCTCGTCGCTTCGTTCCTTGGAAAAGAAAAACACTTTTCCTTCGTGCGATGCGGATGCTCACGTAGCGACCAGCTTTGTGCTCAGAGCTTCGCTTCCTCGATCTTCTTGCCTCTCGTTGTCCTCCTTTTTGAACACGCACTAAAAAAAACCCCTTAAATGCGGGGGAACATTTAAGGGTTTTGGAAAAGGGTTAACTCTATAAAAATGTAAAAAGGGGGATTTAATTACATTATTCCCACCTCAAAGAATCTTAAACCTTTTTATGAAAAATTTAGGAGTTTTTTATGAAAAAATATATTTTTTTCCTTTTTGCCTGTTTCTTGCTTCTATTTTCAGTAGGCTGCCAACAAAAATCTGAAGAAAAAATGAAAGAAATCCCGATTGTCCATGAAAACTTAACGCTTGAACAATTGGAAAAACAAGCAACGATTCCATACAAACTTCCGAAAAAGCTTCCATTTGAGCCTGTCGAGATTTTTGCGGAACGCAATGATTATAAAGATTTATATGAAAAAGAGGAACAGGTTGAAGAGATTTATATTCATTACATAAAAACAAACCGTGATGAGAGATATTTAGATGTGACCGTTTCAAATTTGGAAGAAACCCCTCCGCAAGGGGAGAGTGTGCCGCTTTCAAATGGAAGGGAGGCCACTTATGTAGAGGATGACGTCGGACAACTCTTGTTTTGGAACGAAGGTGAACTTCATTACCGCTTGATTTATTACACAAGCGATAAAGTGAACGAAGGGCAGGAACCTTTACAAGTTGAACAGTTTACAGAGATCGCGAATTCATTTCGATAAGCCTATGATGGGGCGATTTTGCCTGGAGAGAATCTTTTTTTCGATAGAAAAACCCGCTTCTCGGAAGGTAAATCGACCCGCAGGAATTTCAGCATGACTACCCTTCTTCAGTCTGAAAACTGAGGAAGGAGCTAATAATCCATTTGATTTCTAAGCAATCTTAGTATTTCTGTACTCCACAGAACTGGGATTGCTTAATTTTTTCCCCTTATAAAATCTGGACGAACAAACAAGGTGTACGCCTGTTCAAACTGCAAATGTTGTACATATGTTGTGGTTAAGTCAATTAATTAAGGGGGAAAACATCATTGTTTAGTTTAACGGGAGAGGAAATCACCCATTTTCTATTGGCGATGGCAGGTTTGCTGGCTGTAGCACATATCTTAGGATACATCGCTGAACGTCTCTTTATTCCTCGAGTTATTGGTGAAGTTGCAGCGGGTATAGTTCTCGGCCCTACGTTGTTAGGCTATTTTTTTCCGGAGGCATTTGAATGGCTGTTTTTAGGATTTGACACCGAAGGCAAGTTGTTTGGGCTTGTCTACCAAATCGGGCTGCTCATGCTGATGTTTACAGCAGGCTTGAAATTCCAGGCAAAATTTGAAAGAGAGGATGTAAAAATTACAACGGCCCTCGTTATTGGTTCAACGGTTCCGGCTTTTATCGTTGGCTGGTTGGCAACCTATATGTTTCAAATTACTCCTTATCTGGGCACAGCTAATAACTTAACATCGCTTAAACTCGTTATTGCGGTTTCCATCGCCATTACATCCATCCCGGTCATTTCAAAAATTATGTTTGACTTAGGGATTATCCATTCACGTTTTGCAAAAACGGTGATTTCCGTTGCGGGAATTCACGACATTTTTTTATGGACAGCGATTGGTGTGGCAACAGCACTTGCCGCGCAAGGAGGAGAGGCAGTTTCGACAGGATTTGTATTGAAAAGCATCTTTACAACGGTCGCGTTCATTATTGGTGCCTTACTTATTACCACTTTCTTATTTAAGCGATTAACAGTGATAAAGCAAAATTTATTTTTCCGCTCGTCCAATTTAGGCTATTTCCTGTTTATTATGTTTCTATTAGCCGTTATTGCAGGAAAGCTGAATGTAGAAACAATTTTTGGGGCGCTGCTTGCGGGAATCGCTGTAAAAGTTGGGTTGCCGAAGGAACTATCAGATCGAGTTGAGCGAGGGGTTAACAATATTTCATTTTCTTGGTTTATCCCTGTCTATTTCGCAATCGTAGGTTTACAGCTTGATCTCGTTAATCACTTTAACCCTTGGTTTTTCCTTAAATATTTATTGTTTGCGACCATTGTCCAAACGATTGCGGTTTATATTTCCGCTCGTTTCGTTAAATTGGATCGGTTATCGAGCTTCAATCTTGCAACGGCGATCAATGACAGAGGTGGCCCTGGGATCGTACTTGCGTCTGTAGCGTATGGCGCAGGGATTATTAACCAAGAGTTTTTTGCGGTGATTGTGCTATTAGCACTCATTACATCGTGGATTCCAGGAACTTGGCTGCGGATTGTTGTAAACAAGGGTTGGAGATTAATGCCAGGGGATGAAAACTTAGAGATTCAAAAGGTTAGTCAGGATGATTTTGTTGTGAAACAAAACGGAAATGGCTCCTCATAAATCAAAACTTTTTAGTACCGAACGGCGTTTTCTAAATTCTTGATCCATTTTCTCAAAACAGAGTTGCTTGATATCTCATACTCCAGGGAATACTGGCCAGATTCATTATCGTGCATCGCAGCCAGTTTCAATTCCTTGGAGTACCTTTACCTGTCTACTTAAAGGGAATTTTCCTTGCTTTCTTCTTTTTCAATTAATTTCACAACATTATCTTTCGGATCCCAACAGGTAAAGACATACGTTGTTTTTGTTTCATAGCCGAGCCGGGAACAGAAGTAGCGCATCCCTTCTCTTTCTTTTCTAGCCTCAAAATGTTTGCACGTCGCGCAGCAATGGAAACGGTTTTGCTTCACATTCACTCCTCCTCGACAGTTTCCTGCTTATTCGTCTTGATTCGTCAAAATGAGCGGACCGTCTTTTGTGATTGCAACAGTATGTTCAAATTGTGCAGAAGCCTTGCCGTCAACCGTTCTTGCCGTCCAGCCGTTTGAATCCATCTGGCTGAAATAAGTGCCAAGATTAAGCATCGGTTCGATCGTAATGACCATTCCTTCTTTTAAGCGCATTCCTTTTCCGGGTTTACCAAAGTGAGGGACAAGCGGTTCCTCGTGGATTGTCGGTCCAATCCCATGCCCCGTAAAGTCGCGTACGACAGATAGGCCTTTCGCTTCAGCAAACACTTGAATGGCATGGCCGATGTCGCCGATTCGATTGCCGACGACGGCTTTTTCAATCCCGATATAAAGGGCTTCTTTTGTAACTTCCATTAAATATTTTTTTTCGTTGGAGATGTTGCCAACAGCATAAGTCCAAGCTGAATCCGCAAGACCTCCATTAAGATTGACAACCATATCAATGGTCACAATATCACCATTCTCTAAAGGCTCTTTGCGTGGAAATCCGTGGCATATTTCATCATTGACAGATGCACATGTCGCAAATTGATAACCTCTATAGCCTTTTTGTTCTGGCGTCGCCCCGTTTTTTCTTATGAAGTCTTCAGCGAATCGATCCAGTTCCTCTGTAGATATGCCCGGTTTTATCATTTTCGCGAGTGCTTTATGGCAGTCCGTAAGAATTTTTCCGGCTTCTTTCATTTTTTCTATTTCTCTATACGATTTGAATTGAATCATGATGCGCTCCTTTAAAGGTTGTTTCAAAATTTTATATTCTCCATAACAGTATGTAGCAAACATTTTCCTTGTGCAAGTGGGAAACATCAAAACATGCCTGACCTATCAAGGAGTCCCTTCATACAATGACAACGGAGGGATCGTTATGGAAAAAAATCAATGGGCCATTCCATCGTTAGAAACCGATAGGTTATTGCTTCGACAGCTCTCTTCAAATGATATTGACGATATTTTTTTTCTTTTTTCCGACCCACAGGTCATGAAGTTTGAAGGTGAAATCACAATGACTGATCGAAAACAGGCAGAGCAGTATGTAGCCATGTTTGGAAATCCATTCTGGTATGTGGCACAGCAATCCGTCGTTTGGGCTTTTGTTGAAAAGGAAACGAACAGGGTCATTGGAACAGGTGGATTGAGACATTGGAATGGCGGCTCAAGGGCGGAGGTCGGTCTTGATGTTGTGCAAGATTGCTGGAGTAAAGGGTATGGCAGCGAAGCACTTCATGCAATGATCGCTTTTGCTTTTCAAACGTTAAAGCTTCACGAAGTTTACGCTTATATTCATACAAAGAACAAAGCTGCTGTGCAATTGGTTAAACGGGCTGGATTTGAATATCGCGGCAGCGTCGAAAATTATCCGTTGGCTAATCAATATGTGCAAGCACTCTTTTTTATTAAGAAAAAATTTCCATAAAAGTAATCTGGAATAAAAACAGAAGGGAGAGGGATGATATTCATGAAAAAAAAGAAAAGGAGTTGAACTTATTGAAGCCCATTCTAAAATTGACAGTACTATTTGCCATGGCTTTATCTCTAATCTTACCAGGAGTGGCATTTGCGGAAAAGGCAAACGAGCCAACATGGGATGATGACGTGTATGAAAAGAAATGCATGGAAAAAGCCAATTTAACGGATGAACAAAAGCAAAGACTCAGCGAGCTCCATGACAAATTGTATAGCGACAAAGCGGAACTTATTGAAGCAATGGAAGAGTACGAAATGATCACGAAAGAGCAAAAGGAAAGACATCTAAAAATAATGAAAAAACACGTTGAAAGAGTGAAGGAAAATCCGAAATATATGTGTGATGACGATCATTGGGAAGACGATGATCAATACGAAAATGAAGATTGGGATTGATGGTCCGAAAACACGTTTACCAATTGGGTGAACGTGTTTATTAAATTTGTTCTTTCGCAAATTTAGACCAATCCGGCCGCTGCCTTCCGGCCTCCTAAGGAAGAAGTGACAGCGTTTTTCTTATTTTCGGTACAAAGCAGATGATCGCCGCCTCCTTTCCATTCTTATATGCATACATGTATATAAGAATCAAAGGCAAAGGAAGGGGTTTTATGAAGAATTTTAAGGCGGGATTCTTTTTGTATGCCGGCGCACTTATTCTATGTCTTATTGTCTTTTTTTATTTTTTTATATCGAATGCTGATGACTCCACATGGAGGTTGAGCGTCGCAAGTCCGATCCAATACAGCGAAACGATCAATGTACAAGATGAAGAAGTAACCATTTTTGGCTCGCAGAAAAACGTGGGGGAAGAAAATGCGATCGAATATACATTGATAAAGGCAAACCGATTCGGCTTTAAGCAATCTTATGAGACATTCATTGTTAAAGGGGACCAGCCTTTTTTTGAGCATACGTTTACAAACATACCGAATGGATCCGATTACCAAATCAAAATTTACAATTATAGCCGTTGCTTTTGTGAAGGAGAATTATTCTACCTAGAAAATGGACGGGCACCCAATAAATGATATCAGTTTTCATGAAAGAATCAGCAGGCTCCGGAAACAATAAGCAAAAAGAATTTACTTAAGGAGCAAACAAGTATGAAAAAGTGGATAAGCATTTGGACAGCCATTGGGCTATTTTTTTTGATTTTGCCGTTATCTTCCTTTGCGGAGTCGATGCAGTGGGATATTAATGATGATGTGGATGAAATGGATTGTACGAAAGAGATGGATTTTTCACCTGAAACGAAAAAGAAATTAGATGAAATTTATCAACGTATTTACATGGGATATGTTGATTTAATTGAATTGTATTATTGGAAGGGTGCATTAACAGAACATCAAAAAAATACCCGTAACGACATGTTAAAAAATTACATTCTCACATTCGGAAAAGAAAATTACCGGTGGTGCAGTGAACATGAAAATGATGAATGGGAAGAAGAGTGGTACAACAGTGACGAAGGTGAACAATTAGGCGAATGACTACATAGGATAAGGAAAGTTCATCTAACACTTCCAAAGGAGGAGAACATGAATTATCAGGTCATTAACCATGAATTGGCAGTCGGAATGATTCGAATTATCGCTGTTGCCAGTTCTTCCATTGTATTGATTGGAGATACGGAAACGATCTCGTTGTCCTCTGTCTTTGATACGCCTCCAGAGTCCTATATTGTAGGGCCGCAGGTTTCGTTGGTTAACAGGTAATAACGATGCAAGGGCGAGATGATGAAACCACGTATTTCTAAAGTAGGAGCAGTAAAAGTGAATGCAATGCGTGAAGCTGCCATTTTCCATATTGGCGATTCAGTCGGTTATAATCCAAGATCAAACGGATTTGCATTGGATCGCTTAAACCCGACGTTCACCGAACCTGAAAACATCTTTTCAAATTCAATATACCGCATGCCCATACCAAAACCATATATTACTGAAAATGTTCTTATGAACAAACAGGATCTATCACCTTCTATCCGGGTTGGTGGGATCAGAATCATTGCCATCGGAAACGCTTCTGTATTTCAAATTGGTTCAACAAAATATATTGATACGGAATCAAGAATAAAACATGTGCGGTTATTTGATTAATTGCGGAGAACAAAACTCGGCCCTCAGCCATAAAATATGTTATAAGCAGTAATTAGCAGAGCAAAGGGTGTTAAACATGCCTTCAATTGTTGGACCGATTAAAATTGTTGAGGTTGCAGGAAGTGCAGTCGTTAATTTCGGTGACTCATTCTACAATTCGCCAAAAAACACGTCAAAAACGTTTGCCGGCTCGGGCGCGTTCAATACAGGTGACTTTATTAGCACGGCAAGCGGGGCAAGTGCCACGAACACAAATGATCCGGATGTCATAGATACAACAACGGCCGGAACGACATAAAGCATAGAATAGTACTTTTTAGTAAAGGGTGTTTTGAATGCCTTCGATTGTTGGACCAATTAAGATTGTAACGGTGACGGGAAGCGGAATCGTCAATTTTGGCGATACCTTTTACAATTCGCCAAAAAATACGGCAAAAACGTTTGCCGGCTCAGGCGCCTTTAATACAGGTGATTTTATTCGAACGGCAAGCGGAGCAAGTACAACGAATACGAATGATGCCGATGTAATTGATACATCAACGGCAGGGACCACATAATAGGAAGTTGAAGATCAGAAGACAGAGGGTATAAATTAGACTTTCTATCTTTATTAAAACTCGGCAAAAACTGCCGAGTTTTTTTATCTGTTTTCAGACCCCTGACCTCCGGAAAAGCATGTCTCATTGCTTGGCAGCATAGAATGGTTGTATTGAAAGAATTGGCGGAGGATCTGAGATGCAGTCCATCATTCAATTGACTCTTTTAATTCTTATTAATGATATCGATAATGTTTTAATTTTTGCTGCTTTGCTTAGAAAACATTGTTATGATGATTATCCAAAAGCCATGTTTCTCGTAAAATCAATGGCTATTGTCCTTTTAACGGTAACCAGATCATTCAGTGTCGCTGCCGTACAATTTTTAACTTCATTGCCTGGTTTCCACCTTATAACAGGGGTGGTTGTCCTATGGATTGGCATTAGAATGGCATTGGCAGCCGGGGGCATTGAGGGCAGGCATCCATTTTCTACAGGGAAAGGGCATCCTCCAACTCCACTATATCAAATGATTTTCATTATTTTGCTAACTGACTTTGCCATTTCAATTGATACGGTTATTCTGGCAGCCGGGCTAGCGGAAAATCTTTTTCAGGCGGTGGTTAGTTTATCTTTGAGCCTTTTTATCATCTTTTCATTGCTTTCCGCACTCTCAAGAATTGTACATACCGTTTTTTGGCTGCAAATTATTGCAGGTGGTATCCTGGCACAGGTAAGCGTGCTTACAATGGCAAAAGAGCCGAGTATTTTACATGGCCTTGATCGTTTACAGCATTATTTTAGGGATGTAAATACGGAGAACATCACACATATGCTCGCAATTGACGCTGCTATCATCGTTGTTTTATTAGGGGTTATTCGTTTAATTAAAACGAAACAATTTTAAAGGAAATGAACGTAAGGGCTTTTTTCTTCATACTATAAAGCGAGATTTCATCAGTGGGGTTTTCTTCCTCCCCACTAATGGCGGCGTAATAAAAATAAATCTATATAGAAAAGGTGGTTTGAGAGGTGCCAGCAATCGTTGGAGCGGTAAAAATTAATTTTCTGCTTGAATCAGCCATGTTTCAAGTGGGAGATTATGTTTGGAGCTCGCCGAAAAGTGAAGCGGCTATTTTTTCAGGGCCTGGTTCATTTAACGTAAGAAATGGGCTGCGAACCATCAATAGAAGGAGCAGGATGAACTTTTATAGTTCTCCGTTGCATAGGGAAGAATCAGTGCTGGTTGGTTTAAAACCAATCCGTTAACGAAATGAAGCGAGTTCAAAACAATGAAGTATAAATCAAAAAAGAAGATGAATACCCGTCCCTTCGTGCATATGCTAGTAAGGGGGAGGTTGATGAAATGTACCCGCTTTATGACGCATTTGAACTTTTTAGGCAAATTCAGAAGCAACTGGATAAAATGCAGCATTCTTTAACAGATTTTAATCAGCGTTTAACAATACTTGAGGATGAAATTACCTTGCTTCGGAATGAAAAAAAAACGTATATTGATAAAATTGAATATAAATTTGATCAGTTAAAAGTTGAACGGTTGGAAGGCACACTAAACATTGGCCTGTCTCCACAGGATCCCGAAGCAATTGGGCAATATTTAGTCGGGGATCAATATAGTGGCGATGAAGGTGATATTGACTTCCCTATCCAAACCGATCCTGGCATGTATGATCGGGTTCAACAGCAAATCCATAGCTATTTAAATAACGGAGCCATGGATGATATAAAGGAAGCGGAGGAGAAATACGAATATCCGCTTGATGAACCTTATCGAAAGTTTATTATTGACGACATAAGACGCCAGGTTGACAAAAGAATTACGACATACATCAACCAATTGGAACGGGTTGATGAAGAGGAACCGGAAAAGGAAAAGAAAATCATTGAAAAAGTACGAAAAGATATTTATACAGCGATTGAAGAATTTATTGGAAACTTGCCAAAAAAAGAAGATTAAACAGGTGGGGATTGCAGCATGAATTTGTTTGTCAATCAAAAAATCATTATCCATGAGTTGCGGGTACAAGGCATTACGAACTCATCCGTCCTGCAAATCGGAAGTTCAGGCGTCATTAAGCCGCTCTCAAACTTATATAATACCGGCGCGTTTAGTGAACCGGCAATTCAATTGTCGACTGTCACCCCAGACGTTGAAGTTCTGTTGCCTCCTCCCTCCTAAGCGTCAAAATGCCCTTTTGGGTTTTTTATTTATTTTCATCATTTTTGTTTACCGTTTATAATAGAAATATTAGGGTATGAAAACAATATAAGTGAGGGATTTGGCATTGAGATATAAAGAGAAAAATAACGACAAGAAACAAACAGCACTTGATAATAAACGAAAGGAACGCAATTTTTTAATTTTTTGGATCATCATTGGCCTTTTTGCTCTGTTGCTCTTATGGAAAATCGCGATAACACCTTTTGAAATTGATTTTTCCATTTTACTTACGTTTTTACTCGCTTTGTTTACAATTGGCATTTCATTATTATTCTACATAAAAGTGAATCAAACATTACGTTCAGTAAAACAATTATTGGACAGCCATCCAGTGGAACCTGTAGAAAAACAATTATTGGACAGCCATCCAGTGGAACCTGTAGAAAAACAAGCAAAAGCCGCCACATCTGAGGTTGAAATGGAAACGAAAGACGACATGGCGAATGAATCTGTTAATGATGAGGGATTGGACGAATTTGAGACGACAATGAGTAATGATGTCCAAGTTGAAGATAGCCTTAATGATGAGGAGCCGGAAGAGGTTCATAAATATACAATCAATGAGGCGACAGCACGAATTGAAGCAGAAGAAAAAACATTGAAATTAAAGGAAGAAGAAAGAAACCAATTACTCGAGAAGCTGCTTCATAAAGCCGATTTGGATGATGAAGAGAAGCAAATGTACATCACACAGCTTGAGAAAGTTAACTATGATCTATTCAATTTACGTTCCAACTTAAACCAATTAAGAAAAAAAATTAATTCATCGCTTTCAGAAATGTTTGTTTTGGAAAAAACAAAGCAAGTTCGCGATGTTGTAGAAAAACTTGGACCGGAATTTGTCAGCAGCGGGTCATTTGCCGACATTAATAGCCGTTTTCAAGTATTAAAAGACGAGTTGCCGGAATCTGTCATTGATTTATTACGAAGCAACGAATATATTGATTCAAACAATAACTTGAATCGAAAAGGCTACCGGGAATTTTTAAAATCCGCAAAAAAAATGCTATAAGTGCGTGTTCAAAAAGGAGGACAACGAGAGGCAAGAAGATCGAGGAAGCGAAGCTCTGAGCACAAAGTTGGTCGCTACGTGAGCATCCGCACCGCACGCAGGAAAAGTGATTTTCTTTTCCAAGGAACGCAGCGACGAGCGATACGTCTATGATCCGCTGCGAGTTGCACCGAGGAAGCATGCTTCGGAGCAATGCTTGTACGCAGGTGCATAACTCCTTTCAATTAAGTGAGTAGCGGAAGAGCAAGCTGACGAAGAGATTCGTAGCCTATTAAGGAAGTTCGACTAAAAGCATCACGTCCCTGTGATAACGTCGAACTGACTTACCTCCTGTAAGCCTCCGGACTTTTTGAACAACCTTTATAACGAAACTCAGCAATCCCAAGAACAAAATCTTGGTTTGCTGAGTTTTTTCTTCTTCGAAAAAGAGGAGCTTAAGAATGCTCTTAAGTAAAATTGAAAGGTATCAATTTCAGGCTGTTCAGTCGTTGAATTATGAAGATACGATATTTCCTACCTATTCACTGTCGAATAACAACATACAGACAGCATGCATAATTTTGCAACGTAAGACAAAAATAAAAGAAAAGCATCGAAATCTCCGTTACCACCTAAAAGAAAAAGAAGTTAAGCAAAGGAGTGGAAAGTTTGGAGAAACGAACATATTACGTTGCAGTGAATACCGGTGAAATTGTTGATGATCCTACAATTACACCGTGGCAATACGAAATTCATGCGACAGAAGATGAGGCGCATCAGCTTCGCGAATTATTTGACCAAGCGTCAAGACAAAGCATGGATGTTGCTTACAGGGTAGCGCGTCCGTTCAGTGGATCCGGCGAGGACTACGATATGCATCATTACGATAATACGCTACAGGAAATTTATAGAATCATTTACCGGCTAGGAAATGAAAAAGCGAAAGAACATATTCAAAGCACAAACATGATTGAAGAAATTGGAAAAGAATACAGGTGACAGGTGGTGCACAAATGTATCCAACCTTAATTACACTCGTTATTTTGCTTCTCGCATTCGGATTTGTCTATTCATTGGCTAAAGCAAGAAAGCAAGCTGATGTCCCCTATGAAGAACAAACAGGAAACAAAACCGGTACAATGCTCATGATTTATGTCGTTTTGGTCGGTGCCGCAATTATAGGCACTTTAATATACGCGGTGATAAGGCTGTAGTACTTATAAAGCAAAAGCGTGGAGACTCATGATTTTCTTAGTCTTTACGCTTATTTGTATTATAAACCCTTGTTTTTTTTCGAACGGTTTTGCGTCTTCTTAGTGAATAACTGTCTTAACTTACAGAATTTCATTGACATTGTTAACGTGCAAATATTATAATTATTTCTGAAAATTTGAATTCGCTATGAGAGAAGGAGAAGAAATTATGGACTTGCGTTTATCTGATGAACAGCGTATGGTGCAAAGGACGATACGGCAATTTGTTGAAAAAGAATTAATGCCTTTAGAAAATGAAGTCTTAAGAAATGACAGGGAAGGAAAACCTAGCCTTTCTCCTGAGAAATTAAAAGAGCTTCAACTGAAAGCGAAAGAAGCTGGATTTTGGGGAATTAACACGCCAGCGGAATATGGCGGCGCCGACCTTGGACAGGTTATGATGGCGATTGTCCTTATGGAAACAGCAAAAACCTTCGTTCCTTTCCAATTTGGCGGGACGGCAGACAATATTTTATATTATGGAAATGAAGAGCAAAAGAAAAAATATTTAATCCCAACAATCAACGGCGAAAAGAAATCCTGCTTTGCGATGACAGAACCAGGTGCAGGATCTGACACAAGGAATATTAAAACGACTGCGGTAAAAGATGGCAACGAATGGGTCATTAACGGCGAGAAAATCTTTATCACAGGCGGAAACGAAGCCGACTTTGTGATGGTCATCGCGGTAACGGACAAGGAACTTGGTCCGAAAGGTGTCACATGCTTCCTCGTAGACCGAGATATGGGATGGAGATCTGAATACATACATACAATGGGTGACTGGGGCCCTGCATCGTTAATTTTCGACAATGTCCGCGTACCTGAAGAAAACATTCTTGGTGAAGTGAACGGCGGCTATAAATTGGGTCTGGAGTGGATTGGAAATGCCCGCTGGATCGTTGGTGCACGTGCAGTCGGCATGGCTGAACGAGCATTGCAAATGGCAATCGACTATTCCAAGGAGCGCTACACATTCGGAAAGCCAATTGCGGACAGACAAGCGATCCAATGGATGATTGCGGATGCTGCAGTTGACTTGGAAGCGGCAAGATGGCTCGTATTGAATGCAGCATATACGCTTGATATAGGAGAGGATAACCGCCACCTCGCTTCCATTGCAAAGCTTTACGGATCAAACATGGGCAACCGTGTGATCGATAAAGTTCTTCAAATTCACGGCGGAATGGGTTATACGAAAGAAATGCCATTTGAAAAATGGTATCGAGAAGCCAGGCTTTGGCGGATTTATGACGGGACAGATGAAATTCAGCGCTTGATTATTTCCCGAAACCTGCTTAAAGGCAACGTAAAAATTGGTGACTTTATTTAAGCATCTATCCTATCAAAATGGAGGTGTTTATAGTGGCTTTAGATCCACAAGTAAAGGCAGTATTGGAACAAATGGCTGCAGCCGGGGGAGCCGGCATGCATACAATGACACCTGTAGAGGCGCGTCAAGTCTACCGTTCAATGAGAGACAAGGAAGTGAACGAGGAAGTTGGAAGTGTAAATGACGAAACAATTCCGGGACCGCTCGGCGACATCCCAATCCGCATTTACAAGCCGATTCATAATCATAACAGCAAGCTTCCGATCCTTGTCTTTTATCATGGGGGCGGTTGGGTCATAGGTGACCTTGATACGCATGATTCTGTTTGCAGGACATTAACGAACGAAGCGGAATGTATCGTCGTATCTGTTGACTATCGGCTCGGTCCTGAACATAAATTTCCAGCTGCTGTTGAAGATTCGTTCGCAGCGCTTGAATGGGTAGCTGAACATGCTGAATCTTTCGGTGGGGACAGGGAGCGAATCGCTGTCGGCGGAGATAGCGCTGGGGGCAATTTGGCGACCGTTATGTCAATTATGGCGAAGGAAAAGCAAGCCCCCAACATCGTCTTTCAGCTTCTCATTTACCCTTCAACAGGAGTAGGGCAAACCAAATCCTATGAAGAAAACGGGGAAGGGTACTA
Organism: Pueribacillus theae; assembly: GCF_003097615.1. Lineage (NCBI taxonomy): Bacteria > Bacillati > Bacillota > Bacilli > Caryophanales > Bacillaceae > Pueribacillus > Pueribacillus theae. Next base: position 15,084 of record NZ_QCZG01000032.1, on the reverse strand, counting down.
TTTATCGAAAGACACAATGGCATGGTTTCGAAAACATTATATGAACGATCCAAGCGACGCTAAAAATCCATACTTCAGCCCTTACTTATATGAAGATGTCAGTGGACTTCCACCGGCACTCATTATGACGGCCGAATATGATCCACTAAGAGATGACGGAAAAGCATATGCCGACAAACTTAAAGATGCGGGCGTTGAAGTGGAGTATGTCGATTACCCCGGCATGATTCACGGCTTTGTCACAATGGCAAACGTCATTGACAAGGGACAGCAAGCGTTGAAAGACGCTGGGGAAGCGTTGAAAAAAGTATTTTATTAATTAAATAAAATGGACCCTATATTATTTTGATATAGGGTTTTTTTTATTGATCCCGCATTAACTGGCCTTCACTTTCACTGCACTAAGAATTACATAACTAGTGCTATATTAGAGAATAATATCTGAAGAGGTGATAATATGGACAAAGATAAATTAAAACTTACATCTTCAGAAATAGGTTCACTTTGGAGCGAATATGTAAACGGAACAATGACAGATATAGTAAATAGATATATGCTTTCTATCATTGAGGATAAGTCAATAAAAACGATTTTTCAGGATGCTATCAAGACATTTGAAAAACAAAAGAAACAAATCGCAGCTTTTATGGAAAATGAGGGATTTCCAGTTCCAATTGGATTTACTGAATCTGACCTTAATAAAGGTGCGGAAAGATTGTTTTCTGACATATTTTGTTTAAATTATTTACATATCATGACTTTGCATGGCTTGCTGGGACATACTACTGGATTAGGTGTCTCCGTCAGAGAGGATTTACGTTTTTTTTACGATTCATGTGATAATGATGGAAAAAGAATGTACCATCAAACCATTGATTTATTGCTGGAGAAAGGGAATTTTCAGAGAGACCCTTTATTTTATCCTGCCAAGGACCCTGAATTTATTTCCAGCAAAGATTTCACAGATGGAATTTTTGGTAAAGGGAGACGTTTATCTGCAACAGAAATCGTAAATATTTCTTTCAACCTTAAAAAAAGTATTATGGCTAAAACTCTTTCTATCGCATTTAGCCAAGTCGCCCAAACGAAAGAAGTAAGAAAGTTTTTTACTGATTCCGAGAACACGTCTGATAAGCAAATACAAGCCTTTGCAAAAATCATGCGTATGGATAATTTACCAGTTCCTAGGTCATGGGAAACAGAAGTGACAACTTCAACGGAATCTCCTTTTTCCGAGAAGTTAATGTTGTACCATATTGGTTTCTTGTATCAAACGGCGCAAGCATATCACGGGGCAGGTTTAGCGTCGGCCATGAGAACAGACCTCGTTACGACGTATGAAAAGGTTATTCTAAAAAATCTAATGGTAACAAAAGAATGGTTTAATCTCATGGTTCAAAATAAATGGTTAGAACAACCACCGCTTGCTCCTAATAGAAAAGAACTTGCAAAGGAAAAATAATAAAAGCATTCTTTCCAGAGATTATTTATGGCTCCTCACAAAATGATTGCTCAGTGGCTATTACATTAAATTTTTAAGGCATGCATCGCTGCATGCCTGTTTCATCGTCATTCGACTGGCGGATTTGGCGGAAGGCGGTCGCCATCCATTTTTTCTAGCAGTCTCTCAATATTAGCGTTCAAGCGTTCATCTTCCAAATTCTTCTTCTTCATGAATCCCATTGCTTTGAAAATAAAGACAATCATCAAAACGGTCATGAACAAAATGAAAGCGAAATAAAGAAGGCCAAACATCCCAAATGCAGCGCCCATCATGTCAAGGCCAGGCGTCTCTCCAACATCATTCATTATTTTCACTCCCCCTTTATTTTTTATTGTATTGTATAAAAAATTTTTTACTCCTGTAATTATATACCCCCTTTCTGTTTTTTCAACCTATATATAGGGTGAAAGGAGGTGATAAGCATGGCACAGGCAGCAATTAAGAGCACGCAGCTCCGCCTTATTTTTGAAACAGGTATAGACAGATTCGGTAATCCAGTCTACCGAAACAAAAGCTTCAACAACGTGAAGCCTGACGCAACTCCGGACGCATTATATGCCATCGCGACAGCACTTGTTCCCCTTCAAGAGCACAGCTTGTTCGAGATTGAACGGAATGATTCATCAACATTGGAAGGTTAATTTTAATTCAAACAATAAGGAAAGGAGGAGTCAATGATGGCGAAACAAATTGAACTTCAATTTTTAAATGAAGAAAACCGGACAGTGACGATTTCCTTGGAGGATCCTGTTGACCCGGTCAATCCTGCCGAGATTAGCGCGGCAATGGATACGGTCATTTCAGAAAACGCACTCACATCAAGCGGCGGGAACCTTGTTGCGAAAAAGGGCGCGCGCATCGTCGAAAGAACAGTAACTGAAATTGCACTCGACTAAATGAAGGGGGGCGGAAGCCTCCCTTTTGAAAAATAAACAAATTGAAATCGGTCTTTTTTCCAACTTCTAATTTCTAACTTCTCGATCGGAGGAACGAATCATGGAGACATGGATGCCGCTCATTAGCGAAGTTGGCTTTCCGGCTGTCATCACGTTATATTTGCTTCACCGCATTGAAGCAAAGCTTGAAAAATTGAATGACAGCATTACCGCGCTGCCTCGCAAAATGAGCGAAGTTAAATATGATGCAAAGAAATCCGGCTGAAACATGGCCGGATTTTTATAGAGGTTATTCAAAAAGTCCGGGCACGATAGGCTGCGAATCTCTTCGTCAGCTTGCTCTTCCGCTACTCATTTAATTGAAAGGAGTTATGCACCTGCGTCTACAAGCATTGCTCCGAAGCATGCTTCCTCGGTGCAACTCGCAGAGGATCATAGAAGTATCGCTCGTCGCTGCGTTCCTTGGAAAAGAAAAACACTTTTCCTGCGTGCGATGCGGATGCTCACGTAGTGGCCAGCTTTGTGCTCAGAGCTACGCTTCCTCGACCTTCTTGCCTCTCGTTGTCCTCCTTTTTGAACACACACTTATATTCAAAAATATGAGCGTTTTCATTTTTTCTTATGATTAGTTATGCTTTAATAGAAAGTAAACACATTGATTGGGGGTTACTACAGTGAAAGCAGTCGTACATAAAGGCAAGCAAGGCTTAGATGGTGTCCAGGTGATTGAGATGGAAGAGGGAAGCCCATCGTCAAATGAGGTGAAGGTCAGATTAAAGGCAGCAGGATTAAACCACCGCGATCTTTTTGTCCCGTTCAGGCATGGAGAAAATGAGCCCGCAGTGGTTCTTGGTTCAGACGGGGCTGGTGTGATTGAAGAAATAGGCGAGAATGTGAAAAACGTTGCTGTCGGGGATGAGGTTATCATAATTCCAAGCCTTGGATGGAAAGAAAAAAGCGATGCACCTCCAAAAGGATTTGAAATTTTAGGCTTGCCAGATCACGGGACATTCGCCGAAACAATTGTCATTCCTGCAGAAAATGCTGTGAAGAAACCTGAAAATCTTTCATGGGAAGAGGCGGGTGTGCTGCCTTTAGCGGCGCTTACAGGTTACCGGGCATTGTTTACGAGAGGCAATCTTCAAGAAGGGCAGCATTTGCTTCTTCCCGGAATCGGCAGCGGGGTTGCGACATATATTTTACAAATGGCAAAAGCGGCAGGTGCAAAAGTAACCGTAACCTCAAGAAGTGAAAAGAAGCGAAAGCTCGCATTGGAGCTTGGAGCTGACGCTGCCATCGATTCCGATGGAGACTGGAGTAAGCAGATGAACGGGGAAAAAGCGGACATCGTGATTGACAGTGTCGGGGCGGCGACGTTTACTAAATCGTTGGCGCAGCTGCGCCTTGGCGGCACCATCGTCGTATTTGGCGCATCAGCAGGCGATGAAATTACACTCGATCTACGAAAATTCTTTTATGGCCAATATAATTTCTTAGGGACAACGATGGGAAGCAACGAAGAATTTTATGAAATGCTTACCTTTTTTAAAAAACATAACATCAAACCAATCGTTGATAAAGTGTTTCCTTTAAATGAAGCATTAGATGCTCTGCGCTATCTTGAAGAAGCTGAACAATTTGGAAAGGTCGCACTACGCATTGGTCAATAAGTAAGAGAGTACAAATTGGTAGGTCGCTAGCCTAAACCAATCTCATCTCTCACCTCCAAGAAAGACGCGACAGTGCTTTTCTTATTAAGTGGCACGTACGTATGCGTGTCTTTTTTTATTTTTGTAGCGCCCATTAGTATTTATAATATGATAAAATAAAGGCAATTCTGTAAACAAATAATCAAATGTACCTTCAGAAATAAGGAGGTTTTTCCGTATGGCTTACGAATTTAAACTTCCTGATGTTGGGGAAGGACTGCATGAGGCAGAAATTGTCCGTTGGTTTGTGAAAGAAGGAGATTCCATTAAATATGATGAGCGAATCGCGGAAATCCAAACTGACAAAGCGGTTGTTGAGATTACATCGCCAGTAGGCGGAAAGATTCTTTCCCTTGCCGGTGAAGAAGGCGATGTTGTAAAAGTAGGAGAGACATTCATAACGATTGAACAGGAAGGACAGAGAAAGGAACCTCCTGCAAAAGAGAAACGTCATGAAAATGAACAGCCTTTGGATAATGAACGAATCAATAAGCCGGCAAAAAAACGTGTTATTGCTGCGCCTGTCGTACGTAAGCGTGCCCGGGAACTCGGAATAGACATTGCACAGGTTACTGGTTCTGAAAAAGGCGGAAGAATTACAATGGCCGATTTGGAAAATCATTTGAACCAGCATAACCATCAAAATGAAAAGAAGGCAGATTCAAAGAAATCCGTTTCACCGCCACAACATACATTTGAAGAAGGCAATGATGAGAGAATTCCTGTGAAAGGGCTTCGCAAAAAAATTGCTGAAAAAATGGTGAAATCCAAATTTACCGCGCCGCACGTATCAAGTTTCAGCGAATTTGATGTCACAAAGCTCGTCCGCTTGCGTAAAGAATTAATTGGCCAAATCGATCCCGGAATTAAGCTTACTTATTTGCCGTTTATTATTAAAGCGGTTACAAAGGCGTTAAAAGAGCACCCTTACTTTAACGCGGTATTTGATGATGACCACAACGAAATCGTATTGAAGAAACGTTACAACATCGGAATTGCAACCGCTACAAAGCAAGGCCTGTACGTTCCCGTTATTAAACATGCTGACCAAAAATCAATTTTGGAGATTGCGATGGAAATTGAACAACTTGCACAGAAGGCGCACGAACAGAAATTAGAGCTGTCAGATATGCAGGACGGAACGTTTACAATCACAAGTACGGGTGGAGGCAGCGGCTGGTTTGCGACACCGATTATAAATTACCCGGAAGTGGCAATCTTTGGCGCACATGCCATTAAGAAAAGGCCTGTCGTCATTGACGATGCCATTGTCATCCGCGACATGATGGGTGTTTCGCTGACATTTGATCATCGGGTGATCGACGGAGAACCGGCAGGGCGATTTATGGAAATGATCGAAGATATTCTTGAAAACCCCGAAAGACTGCTGTTGGATGTGAGATAGCTCCAGTACTCGAAAGGAGGAGGGAAACACCGATGTTTGATGAAAACGACTTAAAGCATGAATTTGTCCAATTATTAAGCGAAGACGGCATTGTTAAAAATGAAGGAATCCCTCAGCTATCCAATGAAACGCTGATTGAACTATATGAATGGATGGTTAAAATGCGTCTTTTCGACGAGAAAATGCTCCGCCTGCAACGGCAAGGGCGGATCGGAACGTACGCGCCGTTCAGTGGACAAGAAGCCGCTCAAATTGGAAGTGCATTCGCGTTGGAAAAAGATGACTGGATATTTCCGAGTTATAGGGAATTGGCTGCTATGATGGTTCACGGCTATCCGATGAAGCAGATTATCCTTTATACGATGGGGAATTTGAAAGGATCCCAAACTCCTAAGGATCTAAACGTTTTCCCTGTTCAAATTATTATTGCAGCCCAAACGCTCCATGCCGCAGGCTGCGCAATCGCCTCAAAATTAAAAGGCGAAAAACATGTAACCGTATCTTACTTCGGCGACGGGGCGACATCGCAAGGAGATTTCCATGAAGCCCTAAATATTGCGTCTGTGAATAAAGCGCCGGCCATTTTCTTCTGTTCAAACAACCATTGGGCGATCAGCGTCCCATTACAAAAACAGACGGCAAGCAAAACCATCGCCCAAAAAGCGGTTGCATACGGAATGAAGGGCATTCAAGTTGATGGAAATGATATTCTCGCTGTTTACCAAGTGATGAAAGATGCAGTAGAACAATGCAGGAACGGGGAAGGCCCCATTTTGATTGAAGCTGTCACATACCGGCAAGGGCCGCACACGACAGCTGATGACCCGACGAGATACCGAAATGACGATGAAGTGAAGGACTGGATTGAAAGAAGGGATCCGCTAAAACGTTTTTATACTTTTTTACAGAAAAAAGGACTTATTGACGAAGGCTACGAATCTGAAATTAAGAAAAAATTTACCGAAGACATCGACAGAGCGGTTGCGGAAGCGGAAGCTGTTGCACAACCAACGACCGATGAAGCTTTCGATTATGTTTATGATAAGCCGCACAAGCTGCTTGCTGAACAAAAGCGGGAAGTCCAACGTTTTCTTGCTGCGAAGGAGGGGAACGGGCATGGCTAATCTTACGATGATTGAAGCGATACGAGAAGCGATGGAGCAAGAAATGGAGAAAGATGATCGCATCATTATTCTTGGTGAAGATGTCGGAAAAAATGGAGGCGTTTTTCGGGCAACGGAAGGATTGCAGGCTAAATTTGGCGAAGATAGAGTGATGGATACACCGCTTGCCGAGTCAGCGATTATCGGCACTTCAATCGGACTATCAATCAATGGGTTTCGCCCTGTCGCTGAAATTCAGTTTCTCGGATTCATCTATGAAACAATGGATCAAATCGCAGCACAGGCAGCGCGCATTCGCTTCCGTTCTGCCGGGAGATTTACCGTGCCAATGGTCATTCGCAGCCCTTACGGGGGAGGGATTCGGACGCCAGAGCTTCATTCTGATAGCTTGGAAGCTTTGTTCCTACATTCGCCCGGATTGAAGGTTGTCATTCCGTCGAACCCATACGATGCCAAGGGCCTTTTAATCTCAGCGATGAGAGACGATAATCCGGTTTTATTTTTAGAACCGATGCCGCTTTACCGCGCATTCAGAATGGAGGTTCCTGAGGAACCGTACGAGGTCCCGATTGGGAAAGCAAACGTTGTGCGGGAAGGGGACGATGTGACAATCGTAACGTGGGGCGCTCCTGTCAAGCTCGTTCAAAAAGTTGCAGAAGAATCAGCGAAGAAAGGCATTTCCGTTGAAGTGATTGACCTTCGGACAATTCAGCCGATCGATCTTGAGACAATCGTGCAATCTGTCGAAAAAACGAGCAGGCTCATCATCGTTCACGAAGCCGTGAAGAGCGGGGGAGTCGGCGGGGAAATTGCCGCGCTTGTCAGTGAATACGCGTTGTTTTCACTCGCTTCACCGATTTTAAGGGTGACGGGGTATGACACGCCATATCCGGTGCCGCCCATCGAAGATGATTGGCTTCCAAACGCACCAAGAATCGAAAAAGCCATTAACAAAGTGATGTCATATTAAACATATTTGAGTTAAAAATTCACATAAAGTGAGACTGCAATCAGTGGGGATTCTTCATCCCCCACTGATTGTTAGCACACACAGAGTATAACTCCCAGGCTTTTACCGGCAGTTATTCCCCGCCTTCACTTCTATGAATTTCCTCTATCTTAGAGGTGGGGGTCTTGCTGCCAGTTAATCCGGGATAAACCAGGGGGATTGAAAATGGCATTAGCAGATTTTTCAGTTAAAGACAAAGTCGTCGTTGTAACAGGAAGTTCACAAGGAATTGGCAGGGCGCTTGCGATAGGTTTTGCGAAAGAAGGAGCAAAGGTTGTTATCAACAGCCGCAAAATTGAGAAGCTTCAGCCGATTGAAGAAGAAATCAAGTCGTTTGGCGGTGACGTTCTTTCGGTTCAAGCAGATATGAGAAAAGTAGATGAAGTTGTGAACATGATGCAAAAAACAAAACAACATTTTGGCCGGATTGATCTTCTAATTAACAATGCCGGCGGAAGCTTCGGCCATACATTGGATGAACTGAGCCCAAACGGATTTGATGCCGTTGTAAGGAACAACTTAAACCAAGTATTCTACTGCTGTTCCGCCGTCCGCCCGATCTTTGAAGAACAAGGCGGCGGAAAAATCATAAATATCAGTTCAGTTGCAGGCATTTACGCATCGCCCGGATTAGGTGCTTATGGTGCAGCAAAAGCCGGAGTCATTAATTTAACGAAAACATTATCGAAAGAATGGGCAAAATACAACATTCTCGTCAATTGCATCGCTCCAGGCCTCATTATAACTGAAGGAGCGGAAGAAGTATTGGTTCCGACTCAAGAGAAAAAACAAAAAGTAATCGATGAGACGCCGGCGGGCCGCCTCGGTGTACCGGAAGACATATTGAATGCATGCCTATATCTTGGCACAGAAGCCGCTTCCTTCGTCACTGGCGAAACTATTACAATATCAGGCGGAAGAACCCATTAAGAAAAAACATGTAACAACCATTAGTTTGAAAGGCTGGTGGTTGTTTTCAAATGTTGGGAGGGCAAAAGTGAAGACAGATTATTTTTCTCAATTTCCCCATGCGCATTTGGTTTCAAAAGATGGAACAGCTTCTTTCAAGATTTGTACGTACAATTATGCCTATCCCGAAGCTGATAATATATATGATGCGGACTGGCATCGAAATTATTTGATTTTCACTCTGCCTGCATTCAAAGCTGAAATCGATGAGATTATGCTGGAAGGGAACTTATTAACATACTATATTGAGGAACTGCGCGCTTTCACGGCTTTAAAAATAAATGAAGTGTTTTTCGAACCTACAGAGCCATATTTTGGCCTGACATTCAGCTTTCTTTCGAAAAGAAAGAAAAGGATTGGAGTGGAAGGATATGTACAATACCCGGTCGGAATTGGAGCCGTCCTGCAATTTGAGTTTGAGACGGGGGTAACTGATGTCGTTCGGTTTATAAATGGATTGGAGGATATTTTGGCCGCATTCCCGGCCATTAAAGAAGGAGAGGATTCCGATTGAAAGCATTTAATTATGACGATCACGCAGTGGGAGATATACTACATAGCAAGCTTGCCATCACAAAAGAACTGTACGAAGCATATGCGGACACATTAGGCTTGCCTTTCAATCCAAATGAAAAAGTACCTCCGTCCATTTTTCAAGTATATAGGCCGGCATATGAAGCGCTTGGCGGACGTATCGCACAAGGGACAATTCACTTGAAGCAGAAGGTGGAGCATTTTGGGGACGCCTTCCTAGGCGATGAATTTAACGTTGAGGTAAAAATCGTCGATAAATACAACAGGAAAAACAGGGACTACTTAATCTACGAAGCTTCTTTTCTAAAAGATGGCGAGCTTGTCAGCAGAGTAACGACAACCCATCTATGGGCGTTCAGCGGAAGGGGTTGAGTGAATTGAATAGTGAAAAATATGAAAGCGGCATATACAAAATCACCCAGGAGCAGATGAACAAGTTTGGTGAGGTAACCGCAGGTGATGGGAAAATTCATACTGATCCCGAATTCGCAAAAAATACCCGTTTTAAAAAAACGCTTGTCCAAGGCGTTTATCTTCTTGCGATTGTTGAAAAGGAACTGGACGCTTTTTTTCAAAAATGGGGCCAAAAAGGCGTATTGGAGGCTACATTTCTAAAACCGATTACGGTTGATGAAGAATTCAGAGTGTGCATTGAACAGGCAAATGTTGAAAATGACTACAAAGTTTCGGTAGTCAACAGCAAGGGTGAAGAGGCAGTTGCTATCAAATGCACGTGTTAAACGGGGAACTTTATTGGAAGTACCCCGTTTTCGTTGGATGTTCTCAACCAATTGGTTCTAACCTTTGCAGGCTATTTTGCCAATATCTTTTTATAAACTGTATAGCCGGGCCAAGATCAACATTGTTCGCTAAGTCAATAAGCTCTGGAATCTTTCTGTAGTCATCCAAGACGACCTTCTCGTGAAGCCTTGGATTAATTCGGAGATAGCGCTCATGAAGCAAATGTCCGCTGACAAACATATCGGAATCAACATCACCTTCTGTGACGATGCTTAAAAGCGGCAGCTTCGGATTTGAAGGCCCCGGTAGAAGCGAGTACATCCATTGGAGGAGTCCCCAATTCGATGTATCGCGTTTTATTTTCATCGGATTCCAGCCTGTTCCAAACGATAAATGGACAACATCCTCAAGCTTGGCTCCTGCTCCGCATTTTCCGGCCGCAAAACTGATTGCTGCCATATCAGGATTTTTCGATACAACGCCGCCGTCAATATATCTTTTATGGGACGGGAAATAAATGGGTGCAGCACTGCTTGCCAATGCCACATTGATTACCGTTTCCTCCGCATTGTCTGATGAAGGGAAATTATTGAAAAAAGCTGGCTCCCAGCGGTCCGTTTTCGGTGAATAAAGTTTAAAGGAAGGGACAACAACATGTTTTGGCAAATCCTTTAGGCGGAGTGTGCTTGGAAAAATGTCATGAAGCAATTTTTTCAATGGCTTATTGCTGTACTTCGGCTTGAAAAAGTAATAGGGACGCGGATTGCCAAATGTTTTTTTCGCATTTTTATATGAGAACAACTCAACGACATCACCAGGCGGAATCCCGCTTGCAAGGGCAAGCGCAATAAATGACCCCGATGAGGAGCCTACAAACAGATCTGTATTTTCAAATACCTCCGGGCACTGTTCTGCTAATCGGCATAATAAAATTGTGATTAAGATACCACGGATGCCCCCGCCGTCAAAGCTTAGAACACGGTAATAATCTTCTTTTTGAAGCTGGTATTTTAATGAAGGCATTCCTCTTATTCTCCATTTCATGAGCATTATTACATTAAATTATGCATCGCTCCCGTCAATTGCCTTTAATTTTTAGGATCTCCTTCAATAAAAATGATAGAATGATTAGGGAAATGCTGAGTATAGTCTATATGAAGGATCAAGGTAAGGGAGATAATTATGCGAAGGATTGTATTGACAGGCGGCGGAACGGCGGGACATGTGACGCCGAACCTGGCGCTTATTCCAAAGCTTCAGGAAAAAAATTGGGATATCCACTACATCGGTTCTAAAGATGGTATCGAAAAAACGTTGATTGAAGAAGTAAACATTCCATACTATCCAATCTCAAGCGGAAAACTGCGCCGCTATTTTGATATAAAAAATTTTCAAGATCCTTTTAAAGTGCTAAAGGGGATTGCAGATGCGTATTTTATTATTCGAAAATTAAAGCCCGAAGTTATTTTTTCAAAAGGCGGCTTCGTTTCGGTTCCAGTTGTCATTGCAGGCAAACTAAACAATGTGCCTGTCCTCATTCATGAATCGGATTACACGCCAGGGTTGGCGAATAAAATTGCGGGCAAGTTCGCAACAAAGATGTTTGTGACTTTCAAAGAAGCGGAACAATTTCTTCCGAAAGGAAAAGTGCTTTATACCGGATCGCCGATACGTGAAGAAATATTGAAAGGAAGTAAAGAAAAGGGTTTGAAATTTCTTGGCTTTGATTTAAGTAAACCTGTAATAACCATTATGGGCGGAAGCCTTGGATCCGTGAAATTAAATACAGTCATACGAGACAACCTCGAAACACTTTTAGAAGATTACCAAATTGTCCATTTATGCGGGAAAGGGAATATCGATGATTCATTGGAAAATACGCCAGGCTACCGGCAATTTGAATACGTTAGTGACGAGCTTCCAGACATCGTCGCGGCGACTGATTTCGTCGTCTCAAGAGCCGGCTCAAACGCCATTTTTGAATGGCTGGCACTAAAAAAGCCGATGCTGCTCATCCCTTTGTCAAGGGCAGCAAGCCGTGGCGACCAGCTATTAAATGCAGATTCTTTTCAAAAGCAAGGTTTTGCAGCCGTTCTGGAAGAAGAGGAACTAACAAATGAAGCATTTATGGAAAGCATCAATGAATTGTACGCCAACCGGGACAACTATATTGCAGCGATGGAAACTAATGCGCCGACGGATAGCATCGGGATGATCCTGAACGAGATTGAGAAGGCCGGGAAGTAAAAAGGTATCGCTTTTACTTTCATAAAATGTATAATGAAAGCAAAGCCATCCAGAGGGGTGAAAAGAATGAGTATTCGTAAAGAAGATATTCATAGGCTTGTGGATCTTGTAAGCGAACATGATGCAAAGCTTGTATATGATTTAATTAGAGTTGTTGTTGAAAAGGACAATGAAGTCGTTGTTGAAGCTGACAATTCTCCTTTAACGGAAAATGAAAAGAAAATATTAAAGCAGGCTGATATTGACATTAAAAACGGAGATCTTGTTGACTGGAATGATCTTAATGCCTAGATTTCATGTTAAACTTAGAAAGCCTGCTTCCAAGTATTACGAAAAATTGCCCCCGAAATTAAAGAACAAGGTTAAAGAAGTCATTAACAAGCTTAGTGAAAATCCATATGCAATAGCTAATGTAAAGCCTCTTGAGGGATCCGATCATGACGATTATCGAATTCGCATAGGATCCCTTCGTTTATTGTATCGGATACATAATGATGAATTGATTATTATTGTGCTAGATATTGGGCCTCGTGGCGATATAATAAATAAAAACCAACAAAAAAAGACTAATCTACCCTTTGGATTTTTAAGAACGGGTAGATTTTGTCTTTATAAAAGTGCGATTGGCTGTAGGTGTTCCATCACCCGCAGTCTTTCTTTTTTATAATAACGCTGTAAATCTGTATTTTCATTGGCCGTTAGTACACTTATTACCACCAACCGCCGAATCCGCCATAGCCTGGGCCAACGCCGCCGTAACCGGCCCCACCATATCCGTCTCCGTAGCCTCCCGCGTAACCAACGCCGCCGAATCCGCCACCGCGGCCAAAACCGCCGCCGAAACCAATAGCGCCAACGATGACTAACAGAATAAAAAGGACAACAATCAGAATAAAGCCTGAACCGTGCCCATATCCGCTCTCGCTCAAAGATGGTGTACCTCCTTTATACATCGTCATAGTTCATTTTATGTTGACAAAAGTTTTCCGATTGAGCCATTCGATGAGAAGAAGTAAATTTGAGCAAATGAACTATAGATTTCGTCAATGACATTGGAATCATGATAAAAAGGACTGACTATAAAAATCAGTCCATGCTGCCCATTTGAACGTTTTCGAGATTAATGGTGAAAGCTGATGTCGCGTTTCGGGTCATGTGGTATTGGCCTATCTAAGGAATTCAGAAATGAGACGGCTTGTATAAGGTTCATCAAGAACAAATGGGCCAAGTTCATGGAAAATCCATTTCGAATGACAACGCGCATAACTGTTACATTTTCCATATCTGGGGGTAAAGGATAAGCCGGCACTTGCCAGCCAAATGAGCGCAACCTGCGAGACAAGTCGTAAAGATTCCAGTTTGATGTGTATCCTTCTTTCAGCCGCCAAGAAAATACCGGAAGATCCGAGCCGTCTGTAAATAGTTCAAAAGGCTCCATGTCATGAATCGCCTTGCTAAGGAACTGCGCCACTGATTGAGATGCCTTTTGTACCTTATAGTATCCATCTTTACCTAAACGGAGAAAGTTATAGTACTGCAGGAGTACTTGTGCGCTAGGACGGGAGAAACTCAGGGCGAATGTTGGCATGTTCCCGCCTAAATAGGATACCCGAAAGATAAGGTCCTCAGGGAGATCTTCAGCCTCACGCCAAATGATCCATCCAATTCCCGGGTATACTAATCCGTATTTATGTCCGGAAGCATTGATGGATTTCACCCTGGGCAACTGAAAGTCCCAGACCAAGTCTGGCCGGAGGAATGGTGCTATAAATCCTCCTGAAGCAGCGTCTACATGTATCGGAATATCGAGACCAGTTCTAGATTGAAGTTCATCCAAGGCTTTCGAAATTTCGGCAACCGGTTCGTAAAGACCTGTATAAGTCACCCCAAGAGTCGGTACCACACCGATTGTGTTTTCATCTACGGAAGCGAGTACACCCTCGGGATCCATATAAGGGCGTTCTCGGTTAATGTTCACAAAACGCGGTTCAACATCCCAATAGTTCGCGAATTTTTTCCAAACGACCTGTACAGCGGAACTAAATACGATATTTGGCCGGTCAATTGGCTTCCCCTGTCTCTTGCGTGCGTTTTGCCAGCGCCGCTTTAATGCAAGCCCCCCGAGCATGCACGCTTCCGACGATCCTGTTGTCGAAGCACCCATCGTATTATGCGGGCTTGGTGAATGCCAGAGATCGGCTAAAATTCGTACACACCGCTCCTCTATCGCCGCTGTCCGCGGATATGCATCCTTATCAATCAAATTCTTGTTGACTGATTCAGCATATAAGCGGTCTGCGGAAGGCTCCATCCAGGTCGTAACGAATGTTGCAAGATTGAGATGGACATTGCCATCTTGAGCAACTTCATCGCGGACTTTTTTGTACGCGGTTTCAGGTAACATCCCTTGATTAGGCATACGAAAACGTGGAAAGGACCCATCTCCGTTGCGAGTGAATATAGGATTGTAATAAGGAGCGTATGATTTCCATAAGGTTCCTGCCCTTAATGCCTTTCCAGAAGTTAATCGTGAAAGATTCGAAGGATGGTATCCAAATAAATTAGATGGGGTGGAGTATGTTTTAATCATTATTGGCGGATAAGAACTGAAAGGACTTAGATAAGGCTGATTTGTTTTATAATATCTATTCATCAAGGTCCTCCTTATTTAATAATTAGCTAATAGTATGAGGAACATCCTTTTACTAGAATATGAATTTTTCATTTATAAAAAACTCAAAGTTGCAAATAAAGGCTCTAATCTTATCGGAAATAAGAGATGCTTGAAAAAATACTGCACGAAGAAAGTGAAACAAACAATATTTTGGGGATAACCCTACTGCTGTTTGTTTTTTTGTTTAAAAATTGCGTTCAATCATTTTTTGATATGAAAATAATATCTACTTGAAAACACAATGTCTTGATTTGTCAAGTACCCGGAAACAA
>NZ_QCZG01000031.1 GCF_003097615.1 Pueribacillus theae | reverse complement strand
TGGTAACTATTGGATGGAACCATTTTCATCCCAAGTTTGTGACCCGGCGGGTCATGTATGTTTAGATAAAGAAACTGGGGCACCGTTAAAAACGGGTGAAGAAGGTGAAATTGTTATCGGTGGCTATAGTGTCATGGAAGGATACTATAATAATCCTGAAAAAACAAAAGAATCATTTACTCAAGATGGAAAGTTTAAGACTGGTGACTTAGGCGTAATGCTTGAGGATGGATCAATTATATATAAAGGACGTTTAAGAGAAGCAATTAGGTTGAAGGGTTTTCTCGTTTCTCCTAAAGAAATTGAGGATTACATTTGTTTAATGCAGGAAATTGACATCGTCCAAGTTGTTCAAGTTGCTGTTGATGGCTTCGAAAGGTTGATTGCATTTGTGAAAGTAAAGGACGGTTATGAGTTGTCTGAACACCAAATTTTAGATTATTGTAAAGTTGGTTTGGCAGACTTTAAGTGCCCTAATGAAATCCTGTTTATTGATGAATTTCCAACAACAGCCGGATCGAATGGAGAAAAAATTCAAAGAAATAAGCTTCGTGATATCGGTAGAAAAATTAACTAAAGTGAAATAGTAAATACTCAACGATACATATGAGAACGCCTTGATCTATCTTTCGGTATAAGCTACCATACTGGATAATAATCAGGGCTTTTTTGATTTCAGATAGAATCTACTTACAATTTTACACTTCACGGTTTTTAGCTTATCTGTTATATTTTAAGATTGTAAGAAAAATAGATAGGAGAGAGTATTAATAATGGGATCTAAAGAATTAGGCAAGAGAATTAAACTAATGCGAACAAAGAAAAAACTTACACAAGCATCCCTTGCTGAATTAGTGGGCATTACAAAAAGTCATATTTCAAAAATTGAAAATGGGGTTGCGACACCTAGTTTAGTTACACTTTCCAAGATTGCCGAAGCATTAGGTTCTCCGATGTCTTGGTTTGTTATTCAAGAAGAGCATGAGGGATTATCAATCGTAAGAAAAAGTGATCGCAATGAGAATGTTGCTAAGAATGAGATTGGTTATGAATATGAATTATTAGCTAATAAAAACTTTATGAGTAATATTAACCCAACCATTGTTACTGTTTTAAAAGGGGCAGAAGAAATCGAACCTTATGTCCATGATAATGACGAGTTTATTTATGTTATTACCGGGGCTATTCAACTAAAGTATGATGGAAAAACTTTTAACTTGGTTCAGGGTGACTCTGCGTATTTTTCTGGAAAGAAACCACATATATTTATTAACAATAGCGACGAAGTTTCAAAGGTACTTACAATATATGTCGAAGAATAAACTATAATCTTTTCTTTTGAATTATCTTTTTTTATAAAAAATTTCTTTACAGATAATCAATTTTATTATAAATTGATTATGTCACCATTCAACAAAGTTGAATTTAAAGAAACTAAATTGAGGGAGGATTTTATGAAGGGTTCAAGAGTGAAAGGTTTTTATCAATTGTCTGTAGAGGAAAGAGTAAATCTTATTGCGAAGGATGTAGGTTTAACACATGATGAAGTAAATATTTTGTCTAATGGTATGTCGCTAGATTTGGCTGACGCAATGGTGGAGAATGTGATTGGACAAATTAGTATTCCATTAGGGGTGGCTGCTAATTTTAAAGTAAATGGTAAAGACGTATTCATTCCGATGGCCACGGAAGAGCCTTCCGTTATTGCGGCAGCAAGTAATGCAGCAAGAGCCGCATATGATTTAGGCGGCATTTATACAGCAACATCTGGAACAATAATGCGCGGGCAAATTCAAGTGTTAGATATTTGTGATCCTTATGCTGCAAGGGCAAGAGTCTATGAGAATAAAGAAGAAATTATAGAACAATGCAATTTAAAAGACCCTACTTTGGTGAGCTTAGGAGGTGGCGTAAAGGATATTGAAGTGCATCTCATAAATACGGTAAAGGAAACAATGTTAGTTATCCATTTAATTGTTGATACAAAAGATGCAATGGGAGCAAATGCAGTAAATACAATGGCAGAATATGTTTCCCCATTCATTGAAAAAATGACAGGTGGAAGAGTTGTTTTACGTATTATAACGAATTTAGCCGACAAAAGAGTCGTTAGAGCGAGAGGCGTATTTTCTTCGGAGATGCTAGGGGGAGAAGAAATCGTTAAAAATATTGTAAGCGCTTTTGAATTTGCAGATGCAGACCCCTATCGCGCAGCAACACATAATAAAGGAGTAATGAATGGGATTACATCCGTTGTTCTAGCGACTGGAAATGATACACGGGCTGTAGAAGCAGGAGCACATGCCTATGCTTCAAGAACTGGTAGATACCGATCTCTTACAACTTGGGAGCTTAATAAGGAAGGAAATTTAGTAGGAACCTTAGAGGTTCCAATGGCAGTCGGGATTATTGGGGGTGCTACGAAAACACATCCGGTTGCCCAAGTTGCCTTGAAAATAATGGGGGTAAAAACAGCAGAGGAATTAGCTGGAATGATTGCGGCAGTGGGATTAACAGAAAATGCGGCAAGTTTACGTGCACTATCAGCAGAAGGGATCCAAACTGGTCATATGCGTTTACATGCTAAAAATTTAGCGATTATGGCTGGTGCGAAAGGTGATCTTATTGAAAAGGTAGTGCAAAAGGCGATTGAAGAAAAGGATTTTCGTTATGATCGTATTTTAGAGATTACTAATTCGCTTAAGTGAGGGGGGCGAAATATGTCAAATCCCAAAAATTCTGGAGTCAATCAAGAGAATGCGCGGGACAAGGAACAATTTATTGAAATTTTGGGAGATACGATTTCTAGTAAACAGCTTATTTTTGAATTGTAGCGAGTATGGCAACTAGTCTAGGGGGATATAAGTTAGGGCAATATATCTTTCTCAAAATAGCGGATCCCTAAATGGTAAATTCGTATTCTTTATTATTAGGTATTAGTACTGTAATTGTTTTCATTTAAAACAAAGCGAATGGTTAGTTTCATTTCGATAAGTATGTGTAATTTCGAGATTAATTTCAAGCCACTTGGACTCAGATCGGCGATCCTATGCTTCCCCTTCATGCGTGTCTACAGAACTTCTATTTAACTCTATGATTTTAAAATATGCAAGTAGCTGCTCTTCAAATGTATAACGAAAAGATTCATGACTTATAGTGAAACGTAATTACAACTCTTATCTTATTTCAGCAGAATAGTCGCTTATTTTACACGAAAGAATTATGCATTATTGAGTTACAAAAAAAGAAAACGTATCTTTTAAAGAACAAGTAAACTTTCTGAATAAGCCGACTCTATGTGCAGTTTTAGTAATTTATTTGTAGAACATTCAAAAAATAGAAAAAGTATTTACTTTATAAAAAGAATATAATATAATCAATGTGTATTTTATTCAACAAAGTTGAATAAAATGATACAACGGAGTTTTTAAAGGTCTATTTTGACTGTTTCAGCCAAAATATCAATCTAGTTGGTTGACAAAATATTGAGTGGGATGGTTTTGATGTAAAACTTTTATTTTCTCAACGGAAACCATCAAAAAATTTATTCGGAGGTGTATTCAGTGGGGTATGAAGTAGGTATTGACATCGGGGGTACGTTTACAGATGTTGTTGTAACGGGTACAAACCAACTTTGGACAGCTAAGGCACTCTCTACAAAAGATATTGTAAGCGGTATCTTAGTTGGACTAGAGGAAGTGTCAAAGAGAATGGATATAGGTGTTCGACAGCTTGTGCCTAAAATTAACCGATTTGTATTGGGGAATACTATTGTAACCAATGCAATTGATGAAATGCGTCTCGCAAAAGTTGGGTTATTAACAACAAAGGGGTTTGCTGATACGTTACGTATTGCACGTTCAGCTCGTGGGAGCGAGTATGACCCCCATTTACAAAAGCCGAAACCTGATATTGTTGATCGACAAAACATTGTGGAAATTACTGAGCGCGTCGATGTGAACGGTGATGAAGTTGTTAAATTAGATGAAGAACAGATAAGAAATGAATTAAAAAACCTTTTAGATAAAGGAGTTCAAGCTATCGCTGTATGTTTCTTGTTTTCGTTTAGAAATCCTAAGCATGAGCAGCGTGTAAAAGAAATTTTAGCTGAACTTGCTCCTGAAGTGCCTTGTACTTTATCTTCAGAAATTGCTCCAATGTATAGAGAATACGAAAGAATGGTAACAACGGTTCTTGACGCTGCCGTCAAGCCAATCGTAGAGCGCCATTTCGAAGAATTGGAACGCAAATTTAATAAGTATGGCTTACAGTGTGAAATTAAAATTATGCAAGTCAACGGAGGCTTCGCTTCAATTGGAGATGTTATTAAAAAGCCAATTTATATGTTCAATTCTGGTCCAGTAGGAGGAGTAGTAGCTTCAAAAGCAATTGGTAACAAGTTAAATATTGATAAAATTATCACGGCAGACATGGGTGGTACGACCTTTGATACGTCCTTTATTTCTGACGGTGAAGCGAGAATCGTTCAACGTGCAGAGATTGGTGAATTTTCTACGAGCTTAACTGTCGTTGATATCGAAGGGATCGGTGCAGGTGGGGGTAGTATTGCCTGGTTAGATAGTCGAGGTTTACTAAGAGTAGGTCCAAAGAGTGCAGGGGCAAATCCAGGACCAGTATGTTATGACAATGGCGGAACGGAACCAACTGTCACGGATGCTGCGGTCGTATTAAATCTACTCGATCCAAATTATTACCTAGGTGGAAGTGTGGAAATTAATCGTGACAAAGCGGTTCAAGCTATAAAAGACAAGCTGGCTGATTCATTAGATCTTTCCATTGAAAAAACAGCATCAGGCATTTACCAATTAACGATTCATCAAATGGCAAATGCAATTCGATCGATTACAATTAATCGTGGATATGACCCTCGTGATTTTAGTCTCGTTTCATTTGGTGGAGCGACTGGATTGTTTGTTGCTGCCATTGGTCATGAACTCGGAATTAATGAAATTATTATTCCGAAACAAGCGTCCGTTTTTTCTGCTACAGGTCTCTTACAGGCAGAAGCAATTTATACAACTTCAAAAACAGCACCATGGACTTTTAACCAATCCATTGACTATTTGAATACAGTTTTTAACGAATTGGATCAAAAAGCACTTGAATGGTTTGAAAAAGAATCCATTCCTGAAGAAACTCGCATTCTTATTCGTGAGGTAGATATGAAATTTAACGGTCAAATTTTTGAAGTTGCAACAAGAATTCCTAATGGAGTCCTTACTGAGGAAGATAAAACAGTTATCCGTCAATCATTCATTGAGGATTATGAGAAAGAATTCGGAGCAGGGACCGCTTGGGAAGATGCAGAAATCCTTCTAGTTAATGCACGCATTCGCGCTGTTGGTGGTTCTAAAGAAGCAGCAGGGAAGCAAATGAAGGAGCTTAGAACAGGAGTAGAATTGCTTCGTAAAGATATGAGAGATGTTTTTGAACCGATGTCAGGTGAATTACTCAATATACCAGTTTATCGAGATGGCATCGAATCAGCCGTTTCGGGAACGTGTATCTTAGAGTTGCCAGATACGACAATTTTTGTTCCTAAAGGAGGTACATTGGAGCCACTTGATTCATTGGATGGCTACCGTCTTGTCCTTAAATAGTTTGGCTAACAATTAATTTGAATAAAATAAATAGGAGGTTGTTCCATGAAAAATTTCGATCCAGTAACATTGGAAGTATTGCGTATGCGGCTCAATAACATCGTAGAAGAAATGGGCATTGCAATGATACGTTCTTCAGGTTCACCAGTTATTACAGAAGCTGGGGATTTTAATACGGCCATTTTTGATAAAGAAGGAAGAGTGCTTGCTTACTCTGATTACGTTCAGTTCCACATTGGCTCTGGGAGCATTGCGATTCAAAACCTTTTGAAAGCGATTACCTTAACCGATGTGAATCCAGGTGATGCGTTTATTAGTAACGATCCGCATACTTCTGGTTCTACTCATCCACCTGATGTTACGTTACTTTCACCAATATTTTATGATGGTGAAATCATCGCATGGGCACAATCGCAAGCACACTTAATGGATGTTGGGGGAATGACACCAGGTGGTTTTGCACCACAAGCAGTTGATTGTTTCAGTGAAGCGATCCGCATGCCGCCTGGCACAAAGATTTATGAGAACGGCCGTCCAATTGAGTTTGTAAAAAATATGATTTTAAACAATCTTCGTCTACCTGTTCTTTTCTGGAATGACGTTCGAAGTCTTGTTGCAGCTAACAATACGGGAATTAAGAGACTGACTGCTACGATTAATGAAGTTGGTAACCAAAAGTTTTGGGATTATACGCAAAAATCAATTGAACTAGCGGAAGAAGTTGTCCGCAAACGTATTGAAAGCATTCAAGAGGACGTCTATGAAGCTGAAGAATGGACAGAAAATAATGGGCACGTGGATGAACTTTATCGCATTCATTGTCGAATGGAAGTAAAGGGCGACGAAATTACCCTTGATTTTTCGCAATCTAGTAAGCAAACAGACGGATTTGTAAACTGTAGCTTTGGAGCGACTTTAGGAAGTGTTGCTTCAGCAATTATGCCCGTATTGGCATGGGACATACCATTTAACTATGGGGTTATGATGCCTTTTACGATTCATGCAGAAGAAGGCACCATTGTAAATCCAGTTGTTCCTGCACCTGTTAGTAATGGACACTTAACAACAGGAGGAAAGGTTACACGTGTCATGATTAAGGTGTTAAATCAAGCTTGTGCAAAATCAAGTGACGAAGTTCTTAACCGTCGTACACAAGGTCAATGGTCTGACTCTTGGACTGGTGGAATAACTGCGGGTAGTTCAGACAAAGGTGACTATTTCGTACTTTTCAACATGGATGGCGGTGGAATGGGAGCAGGTGCACAGTACAATGGAGATGGACTTGACTCTTCTGGGATGATGACACAGGTTAACAATGTTCTACCAGACGTTGAGAGCAACGAAATGATGTATCCTGTCCTTTATTTATGGAAAAAGCTAGACCCGAAAAGTGCTGGACCAGGTTATTTTAGGGGTGGACTTGGATTGGACTTTGCATGGACGCTCTGGGGTTGTGAAGAAGCGGTTCAAACTGTTTTTTCTCCAACTTCCCAAGTTCCAGCTGAAGGTTATGGTGGCGGTTATCCAGGTGGGAGCAGCCAGCACATTATTAAACGTGAAACAAATGTGAATGAGCTATTTAAGTCAGGACAAGTGCCAGATGCTAATTCTCTAATAAGTCAGGAGGATGAACTACTTGCAATTAATGATAATAGCTATGTGAAAGTGGGCGATGTTTTCGTTCAAAATAATGCAGGTGGTGGTGGCTTTGGTGATCCACTATTAAGACCATTATACAAAGTAGAATATGATGTACTCAGCGGTTATGTAACACCAGAAATAGCAAGATTTGCATACGGAATTGTTTTCGTAGAAAAAACACTCGAAATTGATAAAGATAAGTCGGAGGCAAATCGTCGCAATTTACGAGCAGAAAGGATTAACGTTCCGGTTAGTGAGGTAAAGGAAGTTCGTTTGGACAGTAGAGATTCAGAGCAGAGTATTGGTACTTTGAAGAGGTCAGACGGAACCTATGAATGTAAATATTGCTGTACCCACTTAGGTTCCTATGAGTTTGAGTGCGCTGAAAAAGTAACATCAAATATTGCTGATAAATTGGGTCAATTTGGAGTTCGGGTACGTCGTCGAGAAACGAAGCCTTCCATTTCATTAATAGAGCAATTTTGTCCTGGTTGCGGTACTGCAGTCAGAGCAACAATCAAGGTAGGATGAAAGGAGTTTATTCATGAAACCACTTGAAGGAGTAACAGTCATAGATATAACAAGAGTTGTAGCTGGACCTTTCTGTTCCATGTTATTTGCAGACCTAGGTGCAACTGTTATCAAAGTGGAGGATCCACAAGCCCCTGATTATACTAGGGGGTTCCCTCCTTTTATTGGAGAAGAGAGTGAAGACACAAAATTTAGTGCATTTTTTGCTCAGTATAATCGTAATAAGCTTGGTGTCACAATTAATTTACGTGAAGAAGAGGGCAAAGAATTGTTAAAGAAATTGGTTAAAAAAGCAGATATTCTTGTTGAAAACTTCAGACCAGGGGTTATGACCAAATTAGGGGTTGGCTATGAAGTCCTTAAGGGAATTAATCCAAAACTTGTTTATACTGCAATTTCTGGTTATGGACAAAACGGGCCATATATTAAGCGCCCTGCCTATGATAATAGCGCTCAAGCAACAGGTGGATTATGGTCGATGAACGGCTTACCTAATCATCCCCCGTTACGTGTGGGTACGATTATAGGTGATTTATCCGCTTCTATGTTTGGTTCATTTGGAACGCTTGCAGCTTATATGCATGCCCAACGAACAGGAGAAGGACAAATTGTTGATATTTCACAACAGGATTCGGTGCTTGCTCTGACAGAGTCCGCTGTGGTTAATTATACAGTTGGTGGAAATATTCAGGAACCTTTGGGTAACGAGCATCCATTTGTTCGTCCATATGAATTATTTAAGTGTGCCGACGGCTATATTTTCTTTGGAGGATATACAGATAAATTCTGGAAAATCACTTGCAGTTTTTTTGGTGAACCCGAATTTGCCACTGTTCCGGAAATCGATACGATGGATAAACGATTCGATAAAGAAACTTACGCTACAAAAGTAAAGCCAAAATTAGAAGAGTGGTTTGCTCGTTACACAGTCGCTGAATTGGAAGAAGGTCTGGCTGACGAAGTTCCTCTTTCACCAATTAAAAATATTAAACAGGTAGTTGAAGACCCGCAAATTAAAGCAAGAGAGATGATTATCAGAAGCACTTATCCAGGAGGATTAATCGAGATGTTCGGTTTACCGATTAAGCTTAGTTCGACCCCTGGCGATCCGACAGGCTTGGCACCAAAAGTAGGCGAACACAATGAGAAGATTTTTGGTGATTTACTCGGTTTGTCTATTCAGGAATTGGAAGATCTAAATAGAAAGGGAGTGATTTAAAATTGGCAATTTCTTATGACGTACAAGACGGGATTGCCATTATTAAATTTAACAATCCTGCAAAATTGAATGCTTTAACCTTAGCGATGTACGAAGAGCTAGCTAACTCGTTCAAACGGGCAGCTGGCGATCCCAAAGTGGCAGTCTGTATTTTAACGGGTGAGGGAGAAAAGTCGTTTTGCGTCGGTGCAGATCTTGATGAATCGATCCCCTTTCTCATGGAAGGGAACCATGATATTTCAGAGTGGGACGATACTCATTTGAAGAACACGCAGATGTTTAAACCAATTATTGGTGCAGTGAATGGGTATTGTTTTGGTGGAGGACTAGAAATCCTACTCTCAACAGATATCCGAATTTCTTCCAATACTGCTTTATTTGGGTTTCCAGAGGTAGGGATTGGTGTTGTACCAGCTGGTGGCACATTGGTAAGATTAGTAAGACAAATCTCTTATGCTAGAACGATGGAATTGATTCTCACTGGGAGAAAATTTTCAGCAGTAGAAGCTCTGTCTTACGGGATTTTAAATGAAGTCGTTGAACCATCAGAATTAATGGATCATGCATTATGTTACGCGGAAATGATTCTTGACAACAGTGCCAATGCAGTTCAAGTAGCCAAAGAATCCGTGATTCGATTAATGAGTTTACCAATGGAAGCAGCGTTTCATGAAGAAGCACTTTGGGGACAAAGAGCTTTTACAAATAAAGATGCAGAAGAAGGGATCAAGGCATTTTTTGAAAATAGAAAACCTAAATTCCCTTCAAAAAATTGGTAGTTTCTAATAGAGGATATACTATGTCTGTTTCTACTTCTCGTGTTGAAGGATTTTATCAAGAAACTATATCATAACGGCTTAAGAGAGTTATTGACTTAACGGGTTTAGATAAGTCGGGAACTATATAAAATGAACTTTTGAATGTAACGTTAAAATTTGACAAGAAGCCGGTCAATCACTTTCCAAGGTCTTTGATTGCTTTTATCCATAAAAGCAGTGACGTGTTTATGGATGAGGTAAAACTTGCTGAAAAAAACATTGTTAATTACGTCTTCCTTCAGCCACTTCCAGAGTCCTTCGACCAGGTTCAGCTCCGGACTGTATTTAGGCAGAAAGATGAAGTGCAAACGGGGGTGCTCTTCCAGAAATGCTTCAATGGATTTGGCTCGGTGCATCCTGCTGTTATCAAGGATCATAACAATTTCCCCATCCGGATACTCATTTAGGATGTCTTCCAGAAATCGTCTAAAGGATAAGGAGGTATTGTCCTGTTCTTCACGGTGGGTGATCTGCCCGGTTTCATAGTTTATTGCTGCATACAGCTTGGCCTCCTTATGTTGCCCGTAAGTAGGAATCTTGCGCCGTTGCCCTTTTGGAAACCAATTGTATTGAAGAGCTTGATAAGCACGGATGAAAGCTTCATCCTCAAACAACAGGTGATCAATCATGCCATCTTCAAGCTTTTTTTTAGAGCCGGAAAGGTTTCCTCTTTAAACTTTCTCTGTTCTTCCGCATCAGCTTTAGCCAGTGTATAGGTGGCTTTCGTATAGCTGAATCCAAGCCGGTGGAGCATCTTTTACACACCTCTAGGGGTAAAGGATTGGTTGAATTCCCTTTCAATCCAGGAAGCAATCAAAGGCAGCGTCCACGTATATTTCGCTTCAAAGCCAACATCAGCTGGTACCTTATTGATAATTGTGTCTGCCAGCTGGTCCTGTTGTTCTTTTGTTAATTTTTGAGGTTTTCCTGGAGATTTTTTTAAATTAAGCCCTGAAATACCGTCTTTTTGATAGGCAGCCCAATATCGGCCTACCGCTTGGCGGCTACGGCCTATGACTTTTCCAATAGCGGGAAGCGTATGGCCTTCCAAACGAAGTTTAACAGCAAGATAACGTTCGTAAAGTCTTTTATCATTAGTGGATCGCATGGCTTCTTCAAGCAGTTTGATTTCATTACATTTAGTCATTAATCTCCCGTCCCTTCTCGAGTATTAGTATTCTATACCCGGTTAGAACAGGGAGTAATGTAGTTTAGTTCATTTTATATAGAATCAGATGATGGATTAAGTTTGGAATGTGATTAGCATTCCCCCTGCCATTAGGAATTGCAACAAATTTAATTATAAATGAGCAAGATTACATTATATCAATGGCTGTTGAGGAACCATTTGTTGTAGTCGCATTCACCGAACAACATTTTCAATGGTTTATTGTACATCTGGCTTCTCCCATCCCTGATGCTGATGTCCAAAAAATTATATAACAGGAATTGGATACACCAGTCCCAACCTTCCAATACCACAAAAAAAGTGAGGTGTCAATTCATTCCGTGTAAACATTACAAAACTAATCACTTTCAACAAAAGTTGTCAACATGTTTTTTGCAAGAGTCAAGTTAAAAAAGATTCCAATCTCCAATTAATGAAAATCGCCATCTTTTTCGTGTATGTTAATGCGAAATAGCTCGGCGTTTTTTTATATGTAGACTAACTTTTTCCGCTCATTTTAAATTCAATTAACTAGCTAAGCATAGTGATGATTTTCGTTAAAACATTCAGAAGTTATAGACAAATAGTTTTGGATCCGATATCCTAATAGAAAAGGCTTTTTAACCAATGAAAACGGTTACTGTTTCTATTTCCATGAGTATTGAAAATTTACTGAAATTTTTTAAGGATGTCTACGTCAAATTTGATAGGTAACTTGAAAGAACGGAGGGAAACAATGCGAAATAAAGAAGTACTTGAAAAATTTTTAAATCCAAAATCAGTAGCGGTTATTGGAGTTTCAAAAGATTTTTCATCCATAAGCGGCAAACCACTTAAAAATCTTATTCGGCATCACTATAAAGGGGCGATTTACCCTGTCAATCCAAGATATGATGAGATAGGTGGCATCACTTGTTACCCTAGTATATTAAATGTTCCGGGTGAGATTGATGTGGCGCTTATTGCGGTATCGCAAGCAAGAATCATGCAAATTTTTGAAGAATGTAAGCAAAAATCGGTGAAACATTTGATTCTTTTTGGAGCGGGTTTTGCCGAGGCTGGTGAAGAGGGCCGAATTCTTCAAGAAAAATTGCTGGAAGAAGCGAAGAGGGCAAACATGCATCTGCTTGGGCCAAACTGTATTGGTTTATTAAACGCGAAAGAAAGCATACCTTTAGGTTTCTCGACTTCCTTTGAAACGGATAAAGGCTTTGTGACAGGCAATGTCGGGTTTGCCTCGCAAAGCGGTGCGCTCGGTTTTTCTCTTTTTGGTATCGCGCAAGAAGAAAACATTGGCTTCTCATACATTGTAAATACAGGTAACCAGATTGATATCCATACATTGGATTGCATGGAATATATGCTGGAAGATGAAGATACTACGGTTGTTTGCGGTTACTTAGAAAGCATACCGGACGGCAACATGCTCATTAATCTCGCTGAACGTTCAAAGCAATTGAAAAAGCCGTTAGTTTTATTAAAAGCAGGCCGTTCAGAACTAGGCAAACAAGCTGCTATGTCACATACGGCTTCCTTAACTGGGTCAGAGCAGGCTTTCCAAGCAATAGCAAAACAATACGGGGTCATAACTGCGAATGATATCGATGACATGATCGATGCGATGAAAATCTTTTCACGCGGCAAGTTGGCAAATGGCAACCGTGTCGTAACAATATCAAATTCAGGTGCAGCAGGAATTGCGATGGCAGACTACAGCGAAGAGCTCGGCCTTGAGCTAGTCACTCTATCGAAAGAAACCGAAGAAAAAATAAAACAGGTCATTCCGCCATACGGTTCTGCGATGAACCCTGTTGATATCACTGCACAAGCGTTGAAAGAACAGCATATATTCATTGATACACTTAAAATTGTCATCGACGATCCTGGCATAGACGCCATTATTGTTCAAACAACATTTGGCGGAGAGCTTGGAAAGAAAATTTGTGAAAAAATTGCAGAGATTGATAAAACAACAGACAAACCAATCATTGTTACCGTAACAGGATCGAAAGAAATAACAGGGCATGGGAAGGCATATTTGGAAGAAAAGGGGGTTCCCGTTTATACAACCTCATATAAAACAATGGTTGCTTTAAAAAGATTGGTTGAGTTCTCTTTAGCTTGTAAGGATACAGAAAAGAATGAGATTCATCATGCGATCACTTATCAAATTGAGTTTCCCGAATCGGGCGTTTGGACAGAGGAAAAGGTTAAACAAATTTTGGCTGAAATGAACATACGGGTTCCGAAAGGAACGGTTATTAAAAGTAAAGAACAATTAGAAAAAGTAAAGGATACGCTTTCATTTCCGGTTGTTTGTAAAGTAATATCAGATGACATTTTGCACAAAACCGATGCCGGAGGTGTAAAGGTAAATATAAGAAACCCACAAGAGCTTCAAAAAAGTTACGAAGACTTGATGAACTCTGTGAAAAAGTTCTCTCCCACCGCCAAAATGACTTGTGTGCTTGTGGAAGAAATGATTCAAGAAGAAGGCGTTGAAATGTTTATCGGGATAAAAGATGATCCTGATTTTGGATCACTCATCGTCTGTGGCCTTGGCGGTGTATTTATTGAAATATTAAATGATATCTCGATAAGAAAGACGCCAATATCCATAAATGAAGCGCACCAAATGCTAAAGGAATTAAAAGGGTACGCCCTATTGGAAGGTGTAAGGGGATCCGTAAAGCGCGATATTCAAGCGCTTGCAGAAGCAATCGTACAAATATCTAATTTCGCACATACTAATGAAGGCAAAATGAAGGAAATGGATATTAATCCAATATGGGTCTTTCAAGAGGGCAAAGGCATTGCGGCTCTTGACGGAATGATTGTTTGGAAAGAATAACAAAATGGAGTGAAAGCTGTGGTTACACCATTAGAAGGAATAAAAGTATTGGAATTGGCCCGGACGCTTGCCGGTCCTGTAACTGGTCAATTGCTAGGAGATTTAGGAGCAGATGTCATTAAAGTTGAACAGCCGAATATCGGTGATGAGTCTAGAAGATTTAGCCCGCCGGACTGGGACGGGGAAAGCTGTTATTTTTTAAGCTCAAATCGGAACAAAAGAAGCATTACGGTTGATCTCAAAAGTGAAAAAGGCAAGAAAATCATCTATGAGCTCGTGAAGAAAAGCGATGTTTTAATCGAAAACTTCCGTACGGGGGCACAGGAAAAGCTTGGAATTGATTATGAAACATTAAAAAAGATCAATCCTAGATTGGTTTATGTGTCGATTTCAGGATTCGGCCGGACAGGCCCTGAAAAATATCGTGCCGGATATGATCTTCTCTTGCAGGCGTATTCCGGATTAATGAGCACAACAGGTGAAAAAGGCAAACCATATAAAGCCGGCCCGTCAGTTGTTGATATGTCTACAGGTATTTTAGGTGCATTAGGGGCGATGGCTGCTCTCATGGCCCGGGAAAAAACGGGCGAAGGCCAGTATGTGGATTGCAGTTTATTGGATGGCCAGGTTATGATGCTGAATCATTTGGCTACAGGATACTTTGCAACAGGTAAATCAGCAGAGCCGATGGGGCAAGGGCATCATACGATTGTTCCTTACCAAGTGTTTAAAGCGAAGGACAAAGATGTGGTTATCGCCGCTGCTAATGATTCACTATGGCAAAAAATGTGCCAAGCATTAGGCTGGGAAGATTTATTGGAAATTGAAGAATACAAAACAAATAAACAAAGAGTCGCAAATAGGGAAAAATTGGTTCCCATTCTTAGCGAGAGAATAGAACAGCTTATAAGCGATGAAGTTTGCGGAAAACTAGATGACGTCGGGGTACCTTGCGGCCCAATCAATACAGTCGGCGAAGTCGTTACGTCGCCTCAAGCTGTTGCGAGGGGAATGATGGCTGAGATTGACCATCCAACCATTAAAGGACTGAAAACACCTGCTTTTCCGATTAAATTATCAGACACTCCTGCATCAGTAAGGCACTATCCGCCAAGACTGGGGGAACATACCGAAGAGGTATTGTCGGAATTGGGATTACAGAAAGATGAAATTTCCAAATTAAATGAGGAAGGCATTATTTAATTTTTTTAAAAAGGGAGAGATGAGAAAATGGATTTTCAATTAGATGAAGAGTTGTTGGCGCTCAAGCAGACGGTTAAGGACTTTGTGTACAACACGGTCGATCCGAGAGCAGATGAGATGGAGAAAAAAGACTATGTTCCAAAAGAAATTATGGATATGAGTAAAGAGATGGGACTCTTTGGATTGAGCATCCCTGCTGAATATGGAGGGTTAGGAATTGGTATGGTCGGCAAGGTGGCCATTTATGAAGAGCTAGGCAAAACAATCAACGGGTATACGACACTCATCGGTGGACATACAGGGATCGGCACAGTCGGCATTGTTGAAATGGGAAACGAAGAACAAAAACAAAAATATTTGCCTAAGCTCGCATCGGGTGAATATATCGGGGCTTTTGCATTAACAGAGCCCAGTGCAGGCTCGAACGCCAGCAATATAAAAACAACGGCAGTTCGCAAAGGCGATAAATATATTTTGAATGGTTCCAAGCATTACATTACAAACGGTAACATCGCCGATGTTTTTACTGTGATGGCGGTAACCGATCCGAGTAAAGGAGCAAAAGGGATCACTTCCTTTATCGTTGAGAAAGATTTCCCAGGTTTCATGGTTGGAAATGTTGAACAAAAAATGGGGCTTCACGCTTCACAATCGGTAGAATTGTTTTTTGAAGATTGCGAAGTTCCAGTAGAAAACGTGCTTGGAGAAGAAGGGCAAGGCTATGTAAACGCTTTAAAAATATTAGCGAATGGACGAGCTGGATTAGCTGCAAGAAACTTAGGATCATGTGTTAAATTAATGGAACTTACGTTAAAACATGCGATGGAGCGGGAACAATTTGGAAAACCAATTTTTGAACAGCAAGTGATTCAGCATTATTTTGCTGAAATGGATCTTGACATTGAAACTTTGAGAAGCATGACTTACCGGGTGGCATGGATGGTTGACCAAAAGATGAACGTCATTAAAGAAGCGGCGATGGTTAAACTGCTAGGTTCCGAAGTGTACTGTCGTATCGCAGATCAAGCTGTTCAAATACACGGCGGAATCGGTTACATGAGTGACTACCCAATCGAAAGATATTACCGGGATGCGCGCATTACAAAAATTTACGAAGGAACTTCCGAAATCCAAAAAAATATTATTGCAGCCCAAATAAAGAAAAATTACTTTAAAAATAATTGAAAATAGAGAATTAAGGGAGAGACGAGAATGGCAAAAAAATTATTTCTGTCTATTATCACTGTAATCTTTTTACTTGCTCTCGCAGCTTGCGGCAGTGACAGCGGGGATCAAAAAGCAAGTACAGAAAACAATAAAGAAGAGAAAACTGGAGGCGAAGCATCCCTAGATAAAGTCGCAGTAAGCGTGTACGATGTTGGCTCTTCAGGTTATGCAGAATTTTCGGCGGTTGCCAACGCACTCACTCAGGAATATGGCATGCAAATCCGCTTGCTTCCTTCAGGGAATGGGGTAGGGAGAATGACGCCACTTAGGGATGGAACAGCAACCTTTGGCCGCTTAGGTGACGAATACCAATTTGCATTTGAAGGAACAGAAGAATTTGCCGCAAATTCATGGGGACCACAAAATATGACAGTCATTTGGCCTTCGATGACACATATTAATGGTGTTGTATTAAAAGAATCAGGCATCGAAAAACCAGCAGATTTAAAAGGGAAAAAAGTTCCTCATATTACAGCTGGAGCATCTATTAACGTAAAAACCGAAGGATTTCTAGCTGCAGGCGGGCTTACTTGGGATGATGTGAAGGCCGTAGAAATTACGAGCTACGCTGCACAAGCAGATGCTTTGAAGCAAGGGCAAATTGATGTCGCTTTCATGTTGCCTGGTGCAGCAGCACTTCTTGAAGTGGAGCAAGCAAAAGGCATTCAATGGATGACTCTTCCTGATGATGTGAACTCAGATGAATGGAAAGCGATTCAAGAAGCAGCTCCGTGGCTTGTCCCTGAAAAGTGGGGAGTTGGTGCCGGCTTGAGCGAAGGACCGCAAACATTTATGGCGTATCCTTATCCATTAGTTTCGTATGCAGATGTTGATGAAGACATCGTTTATGAATTGATGACGAGAATTCACGATACCTTTGACAGTTATAAAGATGCTACATCAGGAACACAGCAATGGGGAATTGATAAAATTAATACAACTCCGCTTGGTGTCCCATTCCATGACGGTGCTGTGAAGTTCTTTAAAGAACATGACCTTTGGGATGATGAAAAAGAAGAACAAAATAATGCATTAAAAGAAAGGCAAAAGAAATTGGCTGAGGCATGGGAAACCGTCATTGATGAAGCAAGTGAAAAGGGAATTTCTGAAAGTGATTTCCCTGACTTTTGGTTCGAAAGAAAGGCAGAGCTTGTAAAGTAATAATAAAAAAATACGATTAGAAAGAAATATTACATTAGGAGTGGACAGAAACGATGGAATTCAAAACTAGCATTGGAAAGTCAACACCAGATAAAATTTATGTGCATGGCTATGATTTGACAGAGGATTTAATTGGAAAAATTACGTTAGCCGATATGGCATTTTTAGGTGCAAAGCACAGAAAGCCAACTGAAAATGAATCAAAAATGTTAAATGCCATTTTAGTTGCGATTTGTGAACACGGTTTTACACCGAGCTCCATCTCGACAAGATTAACATATCTCGGTGCGCCGGAAGCTGTGCAAGCTGCAGTTGCTGCAGGATTATTAGGTGCTGGAACAGTTTATCTCGGTGCGATGGAATATGTTGCGGAAATGCTTCAAAAGGCTTTCAAAAAACATGGTGAAGATAAAGAAATTCAAGAACTTGCCTCTATTGTTATTAAAGAAAGAAAAGAAAACGGCCTTCAGCTGCCAGGCTTTGGCCATCCAATGCACAAGCCGGAAGATCCAAGGACAACAAAATTATTTGAGATTGCTAAGGAGTTAGGGTTTTTCGGTAAAAATTCGAAGCTTCTAAAAGAAATCCACCGGCAATTTTGCGAATCGAAAGGAAAAACGGTCACATTGAATGCTGTTGGTGCAATCGGTGCGATCATGTCGGATATGGCATTAGATTATAAAGTCGTAAAGTCATTTGCTGTTGCTTCGCGTGCGGTTGGATTAGTTGGCCATATCGTAGAAGAAATCGAATACGGAAGAAAAGAAAGCATTGGCCAGCAAATCTATGATTATGTAGAAAGAAATACGGATTATACTGGTTGAAAGCTGCGCTTCGAAAGGGGATAATAATTTAGAAAGGGGAGATTTCCATGGAATTTCAATCGTTATTGACAGAGAAAAAAGGCGGTACATATATCATCCGCTTGAATGAACCAAGCAAAAGAAATGCGTTGATTATGGAAATGAGGCTTGAACTGCAAAAAGCTTTGGAATATGCCGAGCAAAATGATGAGATCAAGTGCATCATTCTAACTGGTGAAGGAAAAGCTTTTTCAGCAGGCGGGGATTTAACGGCACTTAAAGAACTGACACCGCTTCAAGGCAGAGAGAGGCTTCAAGCGTCGCAGCCGCTCATCTTAAAAATGCTTGAAATCGAGAAGCCGATTATTGCTGCCGTGAATGGTGCAGCTGCGGGGGCTGGCTTTAGTTTAACTTTATTGTGCGATTTAATTATCGCAGCTGACAATGCATTTTTCGTACAAAGCTTCGTGAATGTCGGGTTGATTCCTGACTTTGCGGCACTTCATTTTCTTCCTATACTCATTGGGCATCAAAGGGCGAAGGAATTAATGTTTATGGGTGAACGAATCACTGCAGAAGAGGCAAAGGAACTAGGTTTTGTAAATCGCGTAGTTCCGGCTGATCGTTTGCTTGAAGAAGCGGAATCATTCGCTGAAAAAATGTCTAAAAAAGCGCCGGTTTCGATTGGCATGGCGAAAAAAATCATGAACCAGCATTTAAACCGTGATTTACGGGTGCTCTTGGAAATGGAAGCGCAAGGACAAGGCATTGCGTTTAATACAGAAGACTTTAAAGAAGGTGTGCAAGCATTTTTCGAAAAAAGAGAGCCGGAGTTTAAAGGCAAGTAAAAGCAAAAACACGTATCTCCAGAAATATTGGAGAATACGTGTTTTTTAATAAAGTGATTTTGAGATCGCTTCAGTAGTCTCCAATAACAACGGGATATGCCTTTCCATCGCTTTTTTATTCCATCTGAAAAAAGGCCCTGAAATTGAAATGGCGCCAATGATTTTTCCTTTCCCTCCGAAAACCGGAGCGGCTAATGCTGCAACGTTTTTTGTTAGTTCTTCTTCATTTATTGAATATTTTGTTTCGGAGATCACCTCAAGCTTTTGAATAAGCAGTTTTTGCTCATCGTCTGGAAGAAGAGATAAAACTTTTTCTTGCAAATCTTTATCTAGGAATGCGAGGATAACTCTCCCGCTTGCCCCAAGGTGAAGGGGAATGCGATTTCCAATTTTCGTTTTTCTGCTGATTTCCTGTTGGCTTTCATGTTCAATGACACACACCCGGGTCAGCCCGCTTAGCATATAAAATCCAACTGTTTCCTGTGTCGCATCTCTTAATTTGATTAGTTGGGAATCGATAATAATCGGTATATCACAAATTAATTTATTTGCATAATCGATAAAAACGGTACCGAGTGAATACTTTTTAGAAGTTAAATCCTGGATTACCAATCCGTCCATTTTTAATGTCGTCAGGAGACGATGTGTAACAGGGGGTGAAAGATTCAGGCTTTCACTAATTTCTTTTATTCCCCTCGGACCAGAGGTGTCTCTTAAATAATTTAAAATTTTAATTGCGCGTTGCACCGTTGTTGATATTTTTGTGTCCATAATCAGGTAGGAATCCTCCAATACTTTTAGTACGCGTATTGATCGTTGTTTAAAGGTAGTATAGCACAATATAACCATTTAAATTTTCTTTCAATTGCCAACAGTCAATGATGTTTTAACTCATTGACTTCTCAAAAAGAGAATTTATAATTAAAAATATAGGAATTTGAATTCCGAAAAAATTTCAGAAAGGAATGTTATGATTGAACCTTGAAAAAACGACAGGAACTCCTAAATCTGAAACTATTGAAATGCCTGATACGAAAGGTATGAATTTTTTTGAAACCGATCCTAACTTACAATTTCTTTTAAATATGTATTTGCCTAAAGAGGACTTGAACAAAGCTTTGCCACATTTGAAGGAATTGGGAGAGATTGCAGGTGATGAACTTGACCAACTTTCTCGCGATGCCGATCGTTATACCCCCGAGTTAATGAATTATAATCACAAAGGCGGGCGGGTTGACGAAGTGAAATACCATCCTTCCTATACTCGCATGGAGGAGATTGGCTTTGAACAATTTGGCTTTGCGGCGATGTCAAATCGTCCGGGTGTGTTTGGATGGCCAACACCTTTTACGAAAGTTTTAAAATATTCATTTTGGTATTTGTTTGCGCAATCAGAATTTGGGCTTTGCTGTCCGATGAATATGACAGATTCTGCAGCTCGCATTTTGGACCAATACGCTAGCCCGGAAATGAAAGAAAAGTATTTTCCGCTTTTAACAAGCACGAATAAGGAAGAGCGCTGGTCAGCTGCCCAATTTATGACAGAAAAGCAAGGCGGATCAGACGTTGGTGCAAATACGCTAACAGCTAAAAAAGTAGGCGATCATTGGGAACTGTGGGGAGATAAATGGTTCTGTTCAAATGTTTCTGCGGATCTTGCATTGGCGTTAGCACGTCCTGAAGGAGCTCCAGAAGGGACGAAAGGATTGGCAATGTTTCTCGTTCCAAAAACATTGGAAAATGGCGAACATAACCGTTACCGCATTAATCGATTAAAAGATAAATTAGGAACAAGAGATATGGCATCAGGCGAAATTACATTTGAAGGTGCAGTGGCGTATGTGGTTGGAGAGTTGAATACCGGCTTTAAACAAATGATGTCAATGGTTAACTCATCAAGACTTTCAAATGCGGTTCGTTCTGCAGCCATGATGAGAAGAAGCTATTTAGAAGCAGCTGTTACCGCCAAAGGAAGACAAGCTTTCGGCAAAACGCTGATTGATTTGCCATTAATGAGAGAGAACATTTTTGAACAGATGCTGGATGCTGAAGCGGCTGCATCGATGATTTTCTATACGTCTGCTGTTTATGATAAAGCAGATAGCGGAAGCGAAGAGTATCAAACATTGCTTAGAGTCATGACGCCTCTGTTAAAAGGTTACATTTGCAAACGAGCAAGGTACATCACTGCCGAATCGATGGAAATCCGCGGTGGAAATGGCTATATTGAGGACTGGGTGAATCCGAAGCTTGTCCGAGATGCCCATTTGGGCTCAATTTGGGAAGGAACAACAAACATCATTGCTCTTGATATTATTCGTGC
Source organism: Pueribacillus theae (assembly GCF_003097615.1). Taxonomy (NCBI): domain Bacteria; kingdom Bacillati; phylum Bacillota; class Bacilli; order Caryophanales; family Bacillaceae; genus Pueribacillus; species Pueribacillus theae. The sequence goes on along the minus strand of NZ_QCZG01000031.1, from coordinate 22,965 downwards.
CTTTAACAAAGACAATGCAGATGTAGCATTTTTAAACGATTTGGACAGAAGGCTTTCTGATTTGAAGAATAGCAAGGTTCAAGAGGCGGCCGGCATTTTACGCTCGACGATCGATACATTTAGAAAGCAAGTCGACATCATCAAGCGTGAAAAAACTGCAGAACAAGAAATAGCAGCTAGAAGATTCATGGACAAAATGTTCCATATTTGTGCTGCAAGTGTATTGTTGACAGAAGCTGACTATCAACTTTCGAAAGAAAACAGCTACCGTAAATTATTTTTGTTTATTCATTATTATCAAAGGTATTTACTGAAACCGGAAGATACTTTTACTTTTGATAAGTCGTTGAATGAATGGTTGGATGAAGTAATGGATTGGGAGATTATCCCTTTTAATGCAATTGAGGAAATCTTAGAAGAAATAAAATAAAAAATCATCGTGATAGGGTGTGTTCCTTCAGCACCCTATCATCTTCTTATTGAAATATCTAAAAATTTAAATGTTTGTTTAAAGTCACTTTATTAAAAAATTATTTAAATGTAAACTAATAGTGATAATGGATCCGATATCCTATTCATTTAAAGAAAAACTTCTATAAGGAGTGAGTCATTTTGGAGAGATATTGGCACAAATTTTATCCAGAAGGAATCCCATATGAAATTGAAGTACCGAATTTGTCAATTTTTCAATTGCTGGAGAGAATGGAGTCCAAATATTTTAATCATTTAGCGGCCGTTGACGGAGAGCGAGCGTTAACTTTTCGTGAGTTAAAGAAGTCCTCAGAATACTTGGCATCTGCTCTCTTCAAACAAGGATTTAAAAAGGGTGACAAACTAGCTTTAATGTTGCCAAACAGCATCGAATATTTAATTACCTTTTTTGCCGTCCATCGATTGGGTGGCACCATCGTTCAAGTAAATCCGATGTACCAGCCGCATGAATTGGATCATATATTAAAAGATTCAGAAGCGGCTTGGTTTGTAGGATATAAAGAAGAAGCAAGAAAGTTAGAAGAAATTGGTTTACTTCATACTTTGAAAGTTTATTATGTCGATGGTGATGGGGAACAATCTTTTTATGACCTCATTCAAGAAAAATCTACCAGTCTTCCTGTGATTGATATGAATCTCAAAGAGGATGTTGCAATTTTTCAATACACAGGCGGAACAACAGGGAAGCCAAAGGGCGTTATGCTTACCCATTATAATATCGTTGCGAACTTGCATCAAACCTATGAATATGGAATAGAAGTTTACCGCGAGTCCGGCCACAGACTTTTAGGCATTGCCCCAATGTTTCACGCAATGGGAATGACGAGTATGATTCTATGCCTTTTCACAGGAGGAACATATATAGCAGTAAGAAGGTTTGAAATTAATCATGTATTCCAGCTTATTCGAAAACATCGGCCAACCCTTTTTCTTGGATCGCCGACAATGTATATCGCTTTGTTGAATTATCCGGATTTTAAACAGGAAGATCTGCAAAGTTTTCGATTGTTTGTAGGCGGTTCAGCTCCAATGCCGATTGAAATCATTAAGAAGGTTAAGGCAATATCTGATGCGTTATTTGTGGAGGGATATGGACTTTCAGAAGCAACTACCTCAGCACATAGAGGCCCTTTAAAAGGAAAAAACAAAATTGGCAGCATCGGAATCCCAATCCCTAGTACGGAGGCTAAAATTGTTGATATTGAGACAGGGACGCAGGAGGTTCCGCTTGGAGGTTCTGGAGAGCTTATTATTAAAGGCCCGCAAGTCATGAAAGGCTATTGGAAAAAGCCTGAAGCTACAAAAGAGACAATACGGGATGGCTGGCTCTATACCGGTGATATTGCAACAAAGGATGAAGACGGATATTTTTATATCGTTGGCCGCAAAAAGGAAATGATTATTGCGGGCGGTTATAACATTTATCCTGTCGAAATTGAAGATGTACTCTATGAACATCCGCTTGTAAAAGAAGCCTGTGTTTACGGAGTTCCGGATGCCTATCGCGGGGAAACAGTGAAAGCGGTTCTTTCTGTAAAAGGTGAAGTTGCCGCAGATGAAATCAAGGATTGGTGTACGGCCCGGTTAGCAAAATACAAAGTACCACGAATCATTGAATTTAGAGAAGAATTGCCTAAATCAACAGTAGGGAAAATCTTGAAGCGAAAGTTGATAGAAGAAGAAAAACAAAAATATGAAGGAGTTAAATTTGGGGGGTAAAAAGTTGGCGACCTTTGATGCTGTTCCAGCAATTATTACAGATTTGATGGCGGGCCATGCAAAATACACACCTAATAAACTGGCTCTTATTTTTGAAGAAAAGCGCATTTCATGGGAAGAATTAAATACGCGAATAAACAAAGTTGCAAATACATTGATTAAAAATGGATTAAAAAAAGGCGACAAAGTTGCTGTTTTTATGTCCAACATGGTTGAAAGCATTGAAATCATGTTCGGGATTATTAAAGCCGGCGGCGTGCTGGTTCCGCTCTCAACAATGTTGGAAGCGAATACATTGCTTAATATGATTCATAGCGCGGATTCTCAGATGTTATTTATTAGCTCAGATTACGAATTTTTAATTAATGAAATGAAAGACAAACTTCGTCTTTCGGATCATAACATTATCACAGTCGGCTTGGGCAGCGAAAAATGTATGAAATTTGAGACGTTCATCGCGAATGCTTCATCAGAAGAACCTAATGTGACTTTAGAATTTAATGATGACTGCATCATCCTTTACAGCTCTGGAACGACAGGGGTTCCAAAAGGCATTTTGCACACTCATTATTCACGCTTTATTTTTTCGATAAGGCTTGCGATTAGTAAAGGGATTGACCAACGGACGAAGATGCTGTTAACGACGCCCTTTTATACAAATAGTACTTGGGCCCCTATGCTGCCGACATTAGTTACTGGTGGAACAATCATTAGTATGAAAAAATTTGATGCTGCTCAATTTCTTAAATTGAGCGAAAAAGAAAAACCGACACATTCGTTAATGGTTCCAACTCAATATTATATGGTGTTAAATGAAAAGGATTTCGATTCATATGATGTGTCATCTTATAAGCGTCTTATTTCAGTAGCTTCTCCTCTTCATAAACAAATGAAATTAAAAATTATTGAAAAGTTTAATTGTGAATTCACGGAACTTTACGGGTTAACCGAAGGGATAGGAACCATTCTCTTGCCCGAAGACGTTTTGAAAAAGCCCGACTCAGTTGGAATTCCTACATTCGGTACAGATATTCGAATTATTGATGAGGAAGGAAAGGAATTGCCTAAAGGGGAAGCGGGAGAAATCGTTGGGTATGGCTCAGTCATGATGAAAGGGTATTACAAACTTCCAGACAAAACAAAAGAAGTGATGTGGATAAAAGATGGGAAAATATTTCTCAAAACAGGTGATATGGGAAAATTCGATGAAGATGGCTTCCTATATATTTTAGGAAGAAAAAAAGACATGATTGTCTCAGGAGGGTTAAACATCTATTCAGCAGACATAGAGAATGTCCTTGCTTCACACCGTGATGTCTCTGAATGTGCAGTGATTGGTATCCCACACGAAAAATGGGGTGAAACTCCGCTTGCCTTTGCAACGGTAAAGGATGAATCAAGAGTTTCTCACCAAGAGTTAAAAAACTGGCTTAATGAACGCTTAAATAAATATCAGCGAGTTCAAGACGTTGAAATTATTTCAGATTTCCCGAGAAATGCATTAGGGAAAATTTTAAAAAGGGAATTGCGAGAAAGATACAGTTAATCCTTCAAGACTAGCCCGTGTAAAAGTGTTCGATTCTTAAGACGGTTTAAGAATAACGAAAAAGATAGTACAGACAGATGTTGAAGATATGTCCGTAAATCCGGACAGTTTACAATAAATGTACAAATTAATAGACATAACCAAATAAACATATCTTAATAGCGCTCGGTTTATTTTTGGCATGAAAATTGCTTTATAAATAATCGAAAAAAACAAATAAATTTTTGTTAGGGGGATTAGGGATGGCTGAGACAACCATTTTAGAAGTGCAGAAAGAAGACCGTCCTTATTTTACAGAAGAGCATCGCATGTTCCGGGAATCGTTGCGCAAATTTTTAGAGAAAGAAGTTGTTCCCAACTTCAATCAATGGGAAAAAGACGGAATCATCCCTCGTTCAGTCTGGACGAAAATGGGAGAAAAAGGATTCCTCTGCCCGTGGGTTGATGAAAAATACGGAGGAATGGGAGTGAACTTCGGTTTCGCAGCCATTCTGGGAGAAGAAATTTGGAGAATCGGTGCTGGATTGAGTGGTTTTGGCACGCATAGCAACATCATCGTTCCGTATATCGATTCTTTTGGCACAGAGGAACAAAAGAGAAAATATTTACCTGGTTGTGTAAACGGTGACATTGTCACAGCTGTAGCGATGACAGAACCAGGCGCGGGATCAGATCTTGCCGGAATTAGTACGACAGCGGTAAGAGACGGCGATCATTATATCATCAACGGACAAAAAACGTTTATTACGAATGGCATCCATTCTGATTTAATTATCGTGGCTTGTAAAACGGATCCAAAAGCCAATCCGGCACACCGAGGAATAAGCCTAATTCTTGTGGAAAGAGATACACCGGGATTTTCACGGGGAAGAAAATTAGACAAGGTGGGAATGCACAGCCAGGATACAGCCGAACTTATTTTCGAAGATGCAAAAGTTCCAGTATCGAATCTTCTTGGTGAGGAAGGAAAAGGCTTTTATTATTTAATGACAAAACTTCAACAAGAAAGATTAGTCTGTGCAATCAACGCACAATCCGCTGCAGAAGATATGCTGCAAATGACGGCGAAGTATGTGAAGGAGCGGGAAGCATTCGGACGGCCGATCAGTAAATTTCAAAATACGCAATTTAAAATTGCTGAAATGGCGACCGAAGTCCAAATTGGACGTACTTTCCTTGATGATCTCATCATGAGACATATAAATAAAGAAGATATTGTCACAAAAGTATCAATGGCGAAGATGTGGATCACAGATATGGCTAAGCGAGTTGCGGGTGAATGTATGCAGCTGCACGGAGGATATGGCTATATGGAAGAATATGAAATTGCACGCCGTTACCGGGACATTCCAGTCACATCCATTTTTGCAGGTTCAAATGAAATTATGAAAGTGATCATTTCAAAGAATTTGAATCTTTAAGCAAATTCTAAGAAGAAGGTGGCATATTAAGTGACTATAGCTGATTTGTACTCATTGAATGGCTCGGACCTAGGAGAGAAACCGGCGGTTATTTTTGAAGATAAGGTATTAAGCCACAGTAAATTTGAAAAACGGACAAATCAATTCGCTAACCTATTAATTAGCATGGGGTATAAGAGAAATGATCGAATTGCAATCCTTTCCAAAAACCATATTGAATATCCTGTCATTATTTTCGGTGCTGTAAAAGCAGGTGTTACTTTTACACCTATAAATTATCGGATGACAAGTACAGAAGTTACCAGCTTGTTAAAACATTGTAACCCAAAAGGCTTATTTTTTTCTGAGGAATTTGTCGACATTGTTCAATCTGTAAAAAACCATGTTGAAGTTAAGGATTATTTTAATATTGATTGCAATGAAAGTATAAAAGAATCTTATAGCAAACTCTTGAACTTCCAATCAACAGAAAGACCAAATATTTCAGTGGATAACAAAGATGTCTATTATATTGGATATACATCCGGGACAACCGGTAATCCGAAAGGAATAATCTCAACACACGAATCCCGCAAAATGCTTGTATTATCTGAAGCGATCGAATTCGGTATAGGGGAGAAGGACATTCAGTTAATCACCGCTCCTATATATCATTCTGCTCCACATAGTTTTTTGATAACTCAAATCGTCATGGGTGGAACGCTTGTTATTATGAAAGAATTTGAACCAGAGGAAGTATTGAAAAATATAGACAAATACAATGTGACAAATTTCTTCATGGCACCAACGATGTATAACTTTGTCTTGGAGCTGGATGAAAACGTTAAAGCAAAATATGATACAAGCAGTGTAAAAACATTGATATCAGCAGGCTCATCTTTGCCGACTAGGACGAAAGAAAGGATTATCTCATTTTTCTCCCATTCCGGACTTTTTGAATTTTATGGAGCCTCAGAAATTGGAGTGAACATTGTTTTACGTCCTGATCAACAGATGGAAACAGAAAGATCAGTTGGCAAGCCGGCGCTTTTTAATGATATAAAAATATTAGACAAAGACGGAAACGAAGTATCGGATGGTGAAGTCGGCGAGATTTACGTTAAAAATCCTTTTCGATTTAGTGGATATCTTGACAATCCTGAAGAAACAGAAAAAGCATCGCACAAAGGTTATACAACAGTAGGAGATTTAGCTAAAAAGGATAAGAATGGTTTCTATTACATTGTCGGAAGAAAAAAAGACATGGTTATTAGCGGCGGTGTAAACATTTACCCCGAAGAGATCGAGGATGTGCTATATAAACATCCATATGTCAGGGAAGTCGCGATCATTGGCGTCCCAGATGAAAAATGGGGAGAGTCATTAAAAGCATTTATTGTTCCAAGAGGTAATAACGTTAACGAACACGACATCATTGATTATTGCAAGCAACACCTGGCAAGTTATAAGAAACCGAAAAGCATCGAATTTGTCCAAGATTTACCGCGTAACGCCGCAGGCAAAGTTTTAAAAACAGAATTGCGCAAACCTTTTTGGGATTCACAGTTTGCTTAAATTAATATAAAAAACGAAAGGTTGTTGAAAATGAAAAGTTTAGAAGGAAAAGTGGCAATCGTCACAGGATCCGGCCGCGGGATTGGCCGTGAAATCGCGCTCCTAATGGCAAAAGAAGGGGCAAAAGTTGTCGTTAATGACTTGGGTGGCACGGGAGCAGGAGAAGGAAGCGATGCAAAAGTTGCAGATGAAGTTGTCAATGAGATTAAGGAAGCTGGCGGAGAGGCCGTTGCGAATTACGACTCTGTCGCTGAATTTGAAAATGCTGAAAAAATGGTTAAGCAAGCCATTGATAGCTTTGGCAAGATTGATATTGTCGTCAACAATGCTGGAATTTTAAGAGACCGTATGGTGTTTAAAATGAGTGAGGAAGAGTGGGATCTCGTTATCGCCGTTCACTTAAAAGGTTCATACAACATGACAAGAGCCGCTGCTCCTCATTTTAAAGAACAAAAAAGCGGAAGATTCATTAACTTTACTTCTACATCAGGATTAATCGGAAACATTGGCCAAGCGAACTATGCGGCAGCAAAAATGGGCATTTGGGGGCTGACAAACAGCACTGCTTTGGATATGGCACGCTACAACGTCACAGCCAATGCGATTGCGCCATTTGCCTGGAGCAGATTGATTGGCACGATTCCGACAGAATCTGAAAGTGAAGAAGCAAGGGTTGAAAAGATTAAACAAATGTCACCGGCCCATATCGCGCCAATCGTTGCTTATCTAGCAACAGATGATGCACTAGATGTAACAGGGCAAATTTTTGGTGTAAGAGGAAAAGAAATTATGGTATTTTCTCAACCGCGTCCAGTTCGTTCCGCCTACAATTCCGAAGGCTGGACAGTCGAAAGCATCGGCCAAATCAAAGGGGCATTAAAATCCAGCTTTACACCGCTTGAAGTAAGTGCCGATGTATTCCCGTATGATCCACTAGTCTAATAGATAATCAGAAAATTTCGTAGATGCTTTTAGTTGAACATCTTAAGCTGTGTCGGCATAACTCATAAAAATTTTAAAGAGGTGAGAGAAAGTGTCAAATGTTAACGATCTAGTCGGGCTTGAATTCGAGCCGTATTGCTTTGAAATTGAAAAAGGGAAAATAAGAGAATTTGTTCAAGCGATTGGGGACGACAATCCTATTTATTTCGATATGGAGGCAGCGAAAAAAGAAGGGTTTCAAGGGATTCCAATCCCTTTAACCTTCCTGCAAGTTATTGATCTATGGGGCGGTTATTCATTCCAAGAGAAAATGGAAAAGCTCAAATTGAATCCCGTAAAAATTTTACACGGAGAACAGCATTTTGAATACTTAGAAGATATTTATGCAGGGGATGTACTGACCGTCTCTTCAAAAGTGATAAACGTCGACATTAAAAAGGGCTCATCCGGTGGGATGGATTTAATCACAACAGAAAACCAATATAAAAACCAACATGGCGACTTAGTTGCCATTTCAAGAAATGTAACCGTCCATCGCCATTAATTTTAAAAAAGGAGGCAAGCAAGTATGTATTATGAAGAGATCAATGTAGGTGACAGTTTTCCAACGCTGCAAAAAGATGAGATTACGAGAGTTCAGCTTGTGAAATATGCAGGAGCTTCAGGGGACTTTAATCCTCTTCATACAGTAGAGGAAGTGGGTGAACAAGCTGGTACAGGAATCATTGCGCACGGCATGCTTATTATGGGAATGGCAGCCCAAGGCGTGACAACATGGATTCCACGGAAAAACGTTAAAAAATTCCAAGTGCGCTTTAAGAAAATGACCAAGCCTGGGGAATCAATCGAAATAACTGGGAAAGTGCTGGAGAAAAAAGAAAACAACATAATTGTTGGTGAAGTTTTGGCAATGAACAGTGAAGGGGAAGTCAAATTGGCAGGGATATTTGAAGGGGTGCTCCCTTCAAAAAATGATTAACGATAAGAAAAATAGGGAGGGAAAAGCATGCGAGGAATTCTATCTTATGGTGCTTACATACCATATAACCGTCTTCAACGAAAAAAGATTAAAGAATTCTTTGGTACGTCAACTTTTGCAGGAGAAAAAGCAGTCGCTAACTTTGATGAAGACACGGTGTCAATGAGTGTTGAAGCAGCGTTTGACTGTTTGGATGGATTGGATGAAAAGAAAGTTGATTCGGTCTATTTTGCTACAACAAGCGGGCCTTACGTTGAAAAATCATCCATTTCAACCATTACAAAGGCGCTCGATCTTCAAGAAAATGTACGGGGAATTGAAGCAGCACATTCTCTTCGAGCAGGTTCTTCTTCTTTATTATCGGCACTAAACCAAAATGGCACGACACTCGTTGTTGCATCCGATTCGCAAATAGGTGGGCCGAGCGGTTCAAATGAACAATTATTTGGAGATGGCGCCGTCTCATTTTTAGTAGGCGATGGAGAAGATATCATCGCTAAGCTCATAGATTCTGTCAGTATGCAAGAAGAAATTGTAGGAGAATGGCGAAATGAAGGCGATTCTTTTGTTCACAACTGGGAAGAGAGATTTGTTTCAACCGTTTTTTTGTCAAGCATCAATAAATTGGTAGCTGAGTTGCTGCAGAAGAACAATATTGAAATCGCTAATCTTTCAAAAGCAGCCATTTCCGTACCAGGCACAAGAGGTTATCAAAAGGTGGCGCAACAATTAGGTTTGAATAAGGATCAAATTCAAAATCCATTATTTGACCAAATTGGGCAAGCGGGGAGTGCCCATCCCGGAATGGTGCTTGTTTCTGCACTGGAAGAAGCAAAGCCAGGAGATAAGATTTTGCTTGTTTCCTACGCGGAAGGGACGGACCTTATGCTTTTTGAAGTGACAGATAGCATATCGAAACTGTCTGAACGAAGAGGCATCAAAGGTTACCTTGATATTAAGGATAATGAACTCCCATACAGCAGCTATCTTAAGCGGAAAGGGCTTCTCGAAACCGAACCGCCAAGAAGGCCTGCGACTGATCGACCATCGGCGCCAGCAATGTACCGCAATTACGATCAAAATCTCGGATTTTACGGCTCGAAATGCCAAGCGTGTGGAACACCGCAATTTCCCAAACAGCGCGTCTGCGCAGAATGCCAAACAAAAGATCAAATGGAAGATTACAGATTCGTTGGGCGCACGGCAAAAATTGCGACCTATACACTTGACTTTCTTGCACCAACTCCCGCGCCTCCTGCACTTATCGCTGTCATCGACTTTGAAGGCGGCGGGCGGATTATGTGTGAGGTTACCGACTGCAACCCGAAAGAAATAGAGATTGGCATGGAAGTTGAATTAACCTTCCGCAAGCTGTTTGAAGCAGGCGGAATCCATAATTACTTCTGGAAAGCAAGACCGAAAAGGTGAAAGGAGTGGAAACGAAATGAGTAAAGGAATTCGAGATCGAGTCGCTGTTATCGGGATGGGGTGTACAAGATTTGCCGAACACTGGGATAAAAGTGTGGATGACCTCCTCGTTGATGCGGCCTATGACGCGTTTGAAGATGCGGGAATTGAGCCAACTGATATTGAAGCAGCATGGCTTGGTACGATGGCATCAGGTTATGCTGGCTTCACTTTGGCCGGCCCTCTAAAAACACAATATATTCCGGTTACGAGAGTCGAGAACCTATGCGCAACTGGCTCAGAAGCTTTCCGTAACGCGTGCTACGCTGTTGCTTCAGGCGTTTATGATATCGTGCTTGCGATTGGAGTAGAAAAGCTAAAGGATTCCGGTTATAGCGGATTGACAAGGCCTCAACCACCTTCAGACGGTACCGCTCCAAACATCACTGCGCCGGCAAGCTTTTCATTTCTTGCGCCCGCATATTTTAAAAAGTATGGTTTGGATCCTGAGCAAGGGAAAGGAGTATTATCAAGAATCGCTTGGAAAAATCATTATAACGGATCCTTAAACCCGAAAGCCCAATTCCGGAACGAAGTACCAATCGAGCAAATCAAAAAGTCGCCAATGGTTGCTGCCCCACTAGGTATCATGGACTGTTCCGGCGTTGCAGACGGCGCTGCCGCGGCAATTATCGTCCGTTCAGAGGATGCGCATAAATATCGCAAAGACCCAATGTACGTCAAAGCGCTTTCGATTGCCGCAGGCCCAGGCGACGGAAGAATAAGGCAAGATTTTGATTTCACTTCGATCCAGGAAAACGTCGCATCGTCTACTGCGGCTTATAAGGAAGCCGGGATCACAAACCCGCGGGAAGAAATTGATATGGCGGAAGTGCACGATTGCTTCACTCCTACAGAACTCGTCATTTACGAAGACTTAGGCTTTAGTGAGCGCGGCGAAGGTTGGAAAGACGTCCTTGATGGCGCATTTGAGCTCGAAGGAAGGCTTCCAGTCAATCCTGACGGCGGTTTGAAATCTTTCGGCCATCCAATTGGAGCAAGCGGGCTTCGGATGCTGTATGAAATGTATCTTCAGTTTCAAGGAAGAGCAGGACAGAGGCAGCTTGACAATCCTAAAATCGGCTTAACCCATAACCTTGGTGGTACCCCATGGCAGTGTGTTTCATTTGTGTCCATCGTGGGGAAAGAGAAATCCGATTAATTTAAACCGTTGTTGCTGGGTGGTTCATCCACCACCCAGGACAGATTTAAAACAAACGATATTTTTTTAGGGGGTTAACTATGATGAATAACAAAGCTTTTTCAAATAGAATATTTGCAACATTCCTATTTTTATTAATTGGCATTCTCCTAGTCGGCTGTGGTGGCGGTAAAACTGAGAGCAGCAGTACAGGCTCGGAAAAAAATGAAACGGAAAACCAGTCAAACGAGTCAAGCCAGTCTAAAGACGGTGAAGTATTTGAGTTAAATATAAACAACTGGGCACCTTCTACCCATCATATTGCAACCAATGTTTATGAGCCTTGGAAGGAAATGGTGGAGGAAAAAACAGATGGCCAAGTAAAAGTAAATATTTATCATGGAGCGACTTTAGGTAAAACACCATCTGTGTATCAAGATGTAAAAGGCGGGTTGTATGAAGTTGGCTTATTGGCGGCAGCTTATTCCTATGACACCGAATTTTTTCCGTACTCAATCGGTAATCTCCCTTTTGCTGTTGAAAGTCCAGAAGAAGGTGCCGTTGTCTTAAAGGAATTTGCCGAAAAATTTGTTAAAGAAGGCATAACTGGCGTTATTGCTATGGATGCGTTTACATCAGACCCTTACAACATATTTTCGACTAAGCCTGTAAAAGCAGCTACAGATATGAAAAAGGCAAAAATACGTGCAGGCAGTAAAAGTGAAACAGAGCTTATAAAAGCTTTAGGCGGTGTTCCAGTATCAATTACAGTAGATGATACGTATGAAGGGCTTCAGAAAAAAACGATCGAAACGACGTTTTACTCGCCTGTTGGGGCATATGGCTATAAATTTTACGAACCAGCTCCATACATTACGAAGGCCAATATAGCTACTACAACGTTAATTCCGGTTATGAACAAAGAATTCCATGACAAACTTCCAGATGATTTGCAAAAACTGTTTGATGAAGAATTAAACCCTGCATTGACAGAACTTTTTGTGAAGTCTTATTCAGACCAACTTGCCGGTGCTTTTGATAAATTGGAAGAAGTTTTAAGTGACCGCGGTGAAATTATTGAATTACCTGAAAAAGAATTAGAAAATTTTAAAGAAGCAGGTGAAGCCGCGTGGGATGCTTGGGTCAAAGATGCCAACGAAAGAGGCTACGAAGGCGATAAGATGATAGAAGATTTCCGAAAATTGTTAGAAGAAAACTAAGCTGCTTTATATAAAAAACGGCACAGTCGAATAGGATGGAATGAATTTGATTGCAAGCATAATTGTAAGATGAGTAATTACCGCCAATTGGCGGTAATTCACATAAAGTGAGGTATTGAAATGACTACATCTTCCCTGCTATTATCCAGACAGCTTTTAATTGGAGAACAGCTTAAGCGCGCAACACATAAAACTCCAAATAAAGAAGCATTCATTTTTGAAGACAAAAGATTAACCTATCAGGAAATCGATGACCGGGCGACACATATTGCTGGATGGCTTCAATCCCAAGGGATCAAGCACGATGATAAGGTCGCATTCATTTTTAAAAATGGGCTTCACTTTATTGAAGTTTTTTTTGGCGTTTCTCTATCAGGGGCGGTAGGTGTGCCGATTAATTTTCGATTGGCACCAGCTGAAATGGAGTATATCATCAACAATTCTGACTCAAAAATGTTAATTATCGACAAGGAATACACCGATGCAATCTCTTCAATTCGGAAGCGAATACCTAAAGTTAAATCAATCGTTGTTGCAGGAAATCGTGAGAAAAATAGTAATTTCATAAATTATGATTCTATTTTTGAAACAAACGTTGCTTATCAGCCATGTGAACAGCTTAGTGACAATGACCCCGGCATGATTGTATATACGTCCGGTACAACTGGGCGGCCAAAAGGTGCTGTTCTGACACATAAAAATTTAGTCATTAATCGTATTTTGCTAATGTGGGAGACAAGGAGTCCATTATACACAAAACAGTTAATTGTTCCTCCGATGTTTCATGTGGCAGCAATGGCTAACGTCATTAAAAACTGTCTGCTTAACGGTACAGCTGTCATCCATAGGGATTTTAATCCGGAACACATTCTCGAAACGATTGAAAAAGAAAAAATTAATTCGATGATGTTGGTTCCAGCAATGTGGAACTTCCTTCTTCAAGTTCCCAATTTGGAAAAGTATGATTTGACGTCAATGACAGAATGTACCGCAGGGGCAGCAATCTGTCCTTTGGAACTAAAGAAAAAGATTATGAAAACGTTTAAAAACGCTTCTTATCATGAAGCGTTTGGACAAACGGAGACAAGCCCATCAGCAACCTCTTTAAATCATGAAGACGCATTAAGAAAAACAAGCTCTGTAGGAAAACCAATTATTAATCTAGAAGTCAGGGTAGTGGACGATAAGATGAATGATGTGGCTGTTGGCGAAGTCGGAGAAATCGTATACCGTGGCCCAACCGTAATGAAAGAATATTACAATAACCCTGAAGCGACAGAGGAAGCTTTTTCAGGCGGCTGGTTCCATAGCGGAGATCTCGTTACATATGATGAGGAAGGATTTATTTACATCGTTGATCGTAAAAAGGATATGATTATCAGCGGCGGGGAGAATATTTATCCGGCTGAAATTGAAGAAGTGCTATATACACACCCAAGCATTTTGGAATGTGCGGTGATAGGAGTTCCTGACGCGGATTGGGGGGAAAGCGTAAAAGCAATGATTGTCTTAAAGCCAGAACAATCTTTAAGCGAACAAGAGGTTATCTCCTACTGTACGGAACATTTGGCTTCTTATAAAAAGCCAAAAATTGTCGAATTCATCGATGAATTGCCTCGAAATGCGAGTGGAAAGGTTTTAAAGCAAGTACTCCGAAAACAAGCGGGTGAAAAAGTTAACGAGTAAAAAACGATGAGTAGAACTTGTTGGGAACATGCTAAACGTAGAGCCAATTAATAAATTAAAGGGGAAAGAAGGCGGTTGATTAAAAGAAATTGGAGGCATTGAGCTTCGATTTGAAGAAGTAAATTCGTAAAAAAGACTCTTCAAATTCCGGGGAATGATCGATTATGATTTACTCATAAAAAACAATACATTAAGGAGACAAAATCATGAAAACAAAAATTACTGAATTGCTCGGAATTGAATATCCCATTATTTGCGGAGGAATGTTTCAAGTTGGAAGAGGTGAATTAGCTGCTGCCGTATCTGAAGCAGGCGGTTTGGGAATTATCACCTCGAAAACTCAAGGAACGCCGGAAGCGCTCCGTAAAGAAATCCAGAAAATCAAAAAACTGACAGACAAGCCTTTCGGCGTAAATCTAAATCTATTTCCAAGCCAAACCGCAACGCCCAATGAAGATTTTATCGAAGTGATGATTGAAGAAGACGTGCGAATTGTTGAAACGAGCGGAAGAAGCCCTGAACCGTTAATGCCATTATTAAAAGACAATAACTTCACAGTCATGCACAAAGTTGTCGGTCCAAAATATGCAAAGACAGCGGAAAGATTAGGCGTTGACGCCGTCATCGTTGTCGGGAATGAGACAGGCGGCCATCCAGGCATGAGTGATGTCGGTACACTGGTTGTCTTGCCGCGCGTCGTTGATTCTGTCGCTATCCCTGTTATTGCAGGCGGGGGATTTGCTGATGGAAGAGGGCTTGTCAGTGCGCTCGCGCTCGGTGCGGAAGGTGTCTTAATGGGCACACGCTTTATGGCAACGAAAGAGGCAACGATCCATGACAATGTAAAAAATTGGATGGTTGAAGCAGATGAAACAAATACGATCGTTGTACAGAGAAATATCGGAAGCCCTTCAAGGGTAGCCGTTAACGAAGTGAGTAAAGAAGTCGATCGGCTTGAAAAAGAAGGAGCAACATTGGAAGAGCTGCTTCCTTTAATTACAGGCCAACGGGCGAAGCATGTCTATTTTGAAGGCGATTTAGATGGCGGCATTTGGTCATGCGGACAATCTGTCGGACTCATCAAGGAAGTATTGTCTGTGAAAGAACTCATCGAGCAAATGGTATCTGAAGCGAAGAAGTCTTCAGCATTTATACAAGAAAGAGTAAACTAAGCTGGGCTTTCTTAAACAAGAAAAAAATTTGCTAAATCCGGCTTCTGACATCTGACTTCTGGTTTGGGAGGGGCATTCAAATGAAACTGGAGAATATTATGCAGCCTGTCAACACATATCTTCAAGTACATGATACGTTAAAAGATGCTACAGAGTATATGCTGGAAACAAAATACAACACGATCCCAATCGGGGATGAAGAAGGCAATTTACTCGGTATTTTTACGAGGAGTTCGTTGTATCGTATGATTTTGAGTGGAGCTTCTCTCGATTCTGAAATCGCCCCGTATATTATCAAAGATGTTACGATTACAGCTAATGATATTACGATGGACCAGTTGATTCATAGAGTGCAGCATTCGAAAGTCGGCGAAACGGTCATTTTGGACGAAAATGGAAAAATCGCAGGTCTGCTGACAAAGCAAAGCGTAACAAGAGCATTTGCTGAGCTGTCAAATCATCTCAGACAAGAATTAAATGAACTTCAAAGCTTACGGAATTTTAACCAGCTTTCAACAAAAAAAGATCCGATAAATGGTTCTTCTACATCGCTCTACACATGGCAGGACATTATAACACGGGACAGCAAAATGGAAGAAATAATCCAGACCTTAAAGAAAATTTCAAAAGGCAGCTTGCCAGTCCTTCTACGCGGAGCAAGCGGAACAGGGAAAGAGTTGTTTGCTCATGCCATTCATGCAAGCAGCAGCCGTTCCAATAAACCGTTTGTTACAATTAACTGCGCGGCAATACCTGAACAGTTGCTCGAAGCCGAATTTTTTGGATACGAAGCTGGCGCTTTCACCGGGGCTGAAAGAAAGGGACATGCCGGAAAATTTGAGCTTGCACACGGCGGAACGCTTTTCTTGGATGAAATCGGCGATATGCCATTAAATTTGCAGTCGAAGCTATTGCGTGCTATTGAGGGAAAGAGCTTTTACCGTGTGGGGGGAAACCAGCTCATTCAAGTGGATGTCCGAATTATTTCTGCAACAAATGCTCCTTTGGAAAAATTAATCAAAGAAAAGAAATTTAGAGAAGATTTATTGTACCGACTGAATGTAATGAGTGTCACGATTCCCCCGCTTCACGAAAGAAAAAATGATATCCTGTTGCTTGCTAATACATTTATTCAACAATTGAATGATGAGCTGGGCACTTCGGTTGCTGGGTTAGCTGAAGAAGCGGCCGGTCTTCTTTATGCATACGACTGGCCGGGGAATATAAGGGAATTAAAAAATATCATTCAAAGGGGAATGGCTTTAACAGGGCAAGGGCAGATAACGATGTCAAGTTTGCCGGACGAATTGAAAGAAAACAACATGAAAAGAACAATAGAACCTTCCAATGAAAAGAAAGAGCTGGAGGAAGCGTTAATCGAAACGAATGGAAATAAGGCAAAAGCTACCAGATTGTTAGGAATAAGCCGGTCCACTTTTTATGAAAAAATGAATAAGTACGGCATCATATGATGACCCTAACACTTATTAGGGTTACTTTTTTATTATATTTATATATAAAATCTTCACAAGCAAATGCCGATTTTTAATTTTCTTTCTAATTGACTATAAGTTTTTTTATCTATAAAATTATTTTTGCATGAAAACGTTAGCGAAGTAAGGGAGGATCGAATTTTGAATGAATGGATGGAGTTAAAGAAAAAATAAGATAAAGATATTTTTAGGAGGGAACCTAGATTGTTTAAGAAAAAATACTTTCTATTTTTCGCACTTTTCGCTGTATTGCTTATAGCAGCAGGCTGCGGCAATGATAATGCTGGTGAAAAGAAAGGGAATTCAGACAATAATAACGCGGCTTCAGAATCTGGATTGCCAAAACAAATGACTTGGAGCGTATATGACGTAGGTTCTGGTGGCTATGCAGAAATGTCAGCGATCGCAAACAGTCTTACTGATGAATATGGAACACAAGTGAGAATGCTGCCTTCCGCAAGTGGCGTAGGCCGTATGATTCCTTTGAGAGACGGGAAAGCCTCGATTGGAAAATTGGGTGACGAGATTCAATTCTCATTTGAAGCGATCGAAGAATTTGCTTCACCTGAATGGGGTCCGCAAAACGTACAAGGTTATTGGGCGCCAATCAGTCCGTTTGGATTGGGTGTTAAAGAAAAATCCGATATTAAATCAATTGAAGACCTAAAAGGAAAAAAAGTTCCATTCATTAGCGGAAACTCTTCGATTAATATTAAAACGGAAGCCATGCTGGCATTCGCTGGTTTAACATGGGATGACGTGAAAGTTGTTGAGTTAACTTCTTATGCAGGGCAAGGGGAAGCGCTGGTTCAAGGACAAATTGACGTTGCAAGTATCAACCCGGCAGCTTCTTCAATGTTTGAAGCCGATAGTAAAGGCGGCGTTCGTTGGCTGGAAATGGATCCAGACGATAAAGAAGGCTGGAAACGAGTTGAACATGTTGCTTCTTGGTTCTTCCCAAGAACTATTGACGATGGCGCAGGAATGGACAAAGACACGAATATTATGGGACATGCTTATCTTATCGGAGGCTATGCAGATCAAGATCCTGATACGGTTTATGAATTAATTAAAGCTTTCAATGATACATTTGATAAGTACAAAGATGCGACAAGCACACTTTATTTATACTCAAAAGACGAAGTATTAACTGAACCACGTGGCGTACCATTCCATGAAGGAGCCATTAAATTCTTCAAGGAAAATAACATGTGGGATGATGAAAAACAAGCGAAAAACGATGAGTTAGTTGAAAGGCAGAAGAAACTTCAAGAAGCTTGGGATCAAGCTGTGAAAGAAGCGAAAGACGAAGGAATTTCTGATAAAGATTTTCCAGCATTTTGGTTAGAGAAAAAAGCAGAACTTGTGAAGTAACTTTAGACTTGAATAGAATGTCAGCATCTCGGCTTTACCTCCTGGCATTCTATTTCTCTTTTTTACAGAATGTCTTTTAAGCATTTCAAAAAGGGGAGATTTGGAAAAATTGTATGTGCGGGGTGATTAAAGAATGGAAAACGAAAGAGAGAACGAAAGACTAAACTTGTTTTGGAAAGTTATTGTTGTCATCTCAATGCTATTGGGGATTTTCCTATCGATTAACAAGTTGTTTTATTTAGAAGCTTTCGGATTCAATCCGATTGAAACTTCTTACCTTTACTATTTGTTGGCTGCTTTTATGCCAATATCCTTTTTGATTTTTCCAGCGAGAAAAACGCATACAGACTCTGTGAAATGGTTTGATATCATTCTATTTGTCGTTTCGTTGGTTATCGTTACTTATTTCGGAATGCAAGGAAACCGGATTATTTTGGAAGGCTGGGACTGGAATGCCCCCATGCTGCCGACTGTTTTCAGTATTATTCTTTGGGCGCTTTTACTAGAGGCGTTGAGAAGAGTCGGGGGGCTTGTGCTCATGCTCATTTGTGGGTTGATCTCCCTTTATCCTTTGATCGCAGCAGATGTACCCATTGGCTTTTTGCAAGGGCAATCCTATGATTTCTTAACGACTGCAAGAAACCATATTATGAGTTCAAATAGCGTATTCGGAATCGCGTATTCAACAATCGGGAATTTACTTCTAGGCTTCCTCGTTTTCGGGGTCGTCATTACCCGGACAGGCGGCGGAGACTTTTTCTTTAAATTGGCACTCTCTATTTTTGGAAGATCACGCGGAGGTTCCGCGAAAGTTGCGGTTGTCGGCAGTGCGTTCTTTGGAATGTTAAGCGGAAGTGCGGTTTCAAACGCTGTTACAATCGGAGCGATGACGATTCCAGCGATGAAAAAGACGGGCTACAAGCCACACTATGCCGCCGCAATTGAAGCGACTGCTTCGACCGGTGGAACAATCACACCTCCAATTATGGGATCGGCTGCTTTTATTATGGCGTCATTTTTGGCCGTACCATACTATGAAATCGCGTTGGCTGCAGCAATTCCAGCCCTCTTATATTATTTAGGCGTATTTATACAAATTGATGGAAATGCGGCTAGAAATCATTTGAAAGGGATGCCAAAATCAGAAATTCCTTCCTTCTGGAAAACACTAAAAGAAGGATGG
Source organism: Pueribacillus theae (assembly GCF_003097615.1). Classification (NCBI taxonomy): domain Bacteria; kingdom Bacillati; phylum Bacillota; class Bacilli; order Caryophanales; family Bacillaceae; genus Pueribacillus; species Pueribacillus theae. Next base: position 3,576 of record NZ_QCZG01000031.1, on the reverse strand, counting down.
TATTACATCCTAGCCATTGCTCTCATGATTTATTTCTTGGCTGTGCTTAATTCAGAGGGACAAGCACCTTATTATGCAAGTTTAGCTTTGATCATTATCGCAATGATTAAAAAAGAAACGCGGATGAACAAGGAACAATTTTTTGATATGTTAGTCAATGTAGGAAAAGTTTTGGCTGACATTGTTGTATTGATTGCTGGAGTTGGTTTTATCGTAGGAGCCTTGTCGGCTACAGGGGTTTCCTTCTCATTCTCCAGAGAATTGGTAGCTGCTGCTGGAGACAATACACTCCTCATTCTCCTCGGCGGAGCCATTACATGTTTCGTACTTGGTATGGGTATGACCGTATCAGCAGTCTATGTGTTCTTAGCAATTATCATGGCGCCGGCACTTGTGGCGATTGGTGTTGATCCAATTGCAGCCCATTTATTCGTTGTCTATTGGGCAACTGTATCCTATATTACACCCCCTGTTGCATTGGCAGCTTTCGCAACGGCAAGCATCGCAGGGGCGAACCCGATGAAAACCGGTTTTCAAGCGGTCCAACTTGGCGCTGTTAAATTCATTGTGCCGTTTTACATGGTGTACAATCCGGAGATTCTAATTGGGCGTGGAGAATGGACTGAAACCGTAATCGCCATTATATTGGCAACGATCGGTATATTTGTAATCGCCAGCGCTTTAGAAGGATATTTGTTAGGGGGAGGCGAGATAAATCCAATCATAAGAATTATTTTGTTTGTAGCCGGAATTATGATGTTCATCCCTCAAACTGCAGTAGAAATATCTGGGATTGTCATCATCATACTTGTCTTCCTTTTTAAATATATGACACGTTCAAAATCAGGAAAAGAAAATCTTGAAGGAGCATAAGCTTCAAACTATTTTTGGGCATTAAAAATCAGTTGAAAATTTAAAGAAGCTGCTTGTCCCACGGTATCTGGGGACAAGCAGCTTCTTTATTTCACAACGATAAATCTCCACAATTCATTAAACACACCCGTTTTGTAAAGTGTTTTACCGACAACAAGCAGAACAGGGCCGAGAATCAATCCTAAAAAGCCGAAAAGCTTAAATCCGACGAATAAAGCGATAAGTGTCGCAAGCGGATCCATATCAATATTAGATGAAAGAATTTTCGGTTCCATCACTTGCCTTTGGACAACGACAATGCTGTATAGAACAGACAATCCAATCGTTAGAAAATAATTTTCTGTAAAGAAACTGTAGATAATCCATGGAACAAAGATAAGGCCAGTTCCTAAGTAAGGCAGCAGATCAACCAAACCGATAATAAGCGCAATTGAAATGGCATAATCCACCCGTAAAATTAAAAGACCGACCAATACGATAACAGCTGTAATGGAAATAAGTGTCGCCTGGGCTTTAATGAAGCCAAAAAGGGCTTTTCTTAATTCATTATATAGATTTCCACCGCTTTCCACTGCTTTCTCTGGAGTGATTTTGCGAAACATTTCTTTTAATTTATACCAGTCTTTACTTATAAAGAACGTTGCTAGAAGTGAGATGATAAACGCAGTCGCAAAGTTAGGCAGGCTGACAATGATGGCGGAAATGCCAGTGGCAAGTGCCTGCATTGCATTTTTAAAGCCGTCTGTAATTTGGGAACCAATCGATTCAACATTTTCAATGATCGTATTTTGATAAGATGGATCTAAATTGTCAAGCATCAACGCCAGTTGATTGTAGAACGGCAAAATGCTGTCAACGAAGAACGTTTCTAAGTAGCGGACAAGAATTTGGAATTTGCCTGGAACAATATCAGCCAAATAAATAAATCCATTAATCGCTTCCATCACGATGATCGTAACAATGCCGGCAACAACGAGCAAAATAAGTAACATCGTTAAAAGAACAGAAAAAGCCCGCCTTATTTTCCATCTTTTTTCAAAGAAGTTAACAATTGGATTTATTAAAAAGGCGAAAGCGAATGCAATAATGAAAGGATATGTTACTTTTGCGGCATAATACAACAAAAGACAACTTAAAAATAAGATGATTATTAATGAAATAAAACGGATAACACTATAGACAACATTACGGTTCATGTATTGGTAACCACCTTTTTTTAATAAGAGGCATCATTATGTATTTTACAATATCCATGTTATTTTTCCTACCCGACAAAGGAAGGAAAGTGAATGAATGATGTTTTTTTGTTATATAACAAGGGTATCCAAATAAAAAGAATTTCTTAATATTCATTCCAAAATGTTCAATAATTGTTTATAATTATATTTGGCTGTAGTTGCTTATGTGTTTTAGCACAGGGCAGATCACTAATTTATTTTTATAAAATGGTCTAAGATGACAATTCATTAAGGAAAGGGAGAGATAATTTATGACAGCAACCCGTGGTTTAGAAGGTGTTATAGCGGCAAATTCTGCTATAAGCTCAATTGTAGACGATGTACTTACATACAGAGGTTACAACATTGACGATTTAGCTGATAACGCTAGCTTCGAAGAAGTCGTCTATTTGTTGTGGAATGATAAGCTGCCAACGAAATCTGAACTTGACGATTTAAAAGCAAAGTTAGCGGAGAACGCTGAAATCCCACAAGAAATCATTGACCAAATGAAGTCTTATCCAATAAAAGAAATTCATCCAATGGCTGCTTTACGCACTTCCATTTCTGCTCTTGCATTATATGATAGCGAAGCTGATAACATGAGCGACGAAGCAAATTACGAGAAAGCAATAAAGATCCAAGCAAAAATTTCAACAATTGTTGCAGCTTTTGCAAGAATTAGAAATGGACAAGAACCAGTAAAACCTAAAAAAGAGTTAAGTTATGCTGCGAATTTTCTTTATATGCTTTCTGGAAAGGAACCTGATGAAATTTCAGAAACAGCTTTCAACAAAGCACTTGTTTTACATGCTGACCATGAGTTAAATGCGTCAACGTTCACTGCCCGTGTTTGTGTTGCTACGCTATCTGATATGTATTCTGGAATTACAGGCGCGATTGGCGCTCTTAAAGGGCCATTGCACGGTGGAGCAAACGAGCAGGTTATGAAGATGCTGTCTGATATTGGTGAACTGGAAAACATTCGTCCTTATTTAGATAAAGCTTTTGCCAATAAAGAGAAGATTATGGGCTTCGGCCACCGTGTATATCGTAAAGGAGACCCTCGTGCAAAACATTTGCGCGAAATGTCTAAGCAATTAACAAGCATTACTGGTGAATCAAAATGGTACGAAATGTCCCTTCAAATTGAAGACATTATTAAAAACGAAAAAGGCTTAGTTCCTAACGTTGATTTCTATTCCGCGTCTACTTACCATAGCCTAGGCATTGAGCACGACCTCTTCACTCCTATTTTCGCAATTAGCCGCACCTCTGGTTGGACAGCACATATTTTGGAGCAATACAGCGATAACCGATTAATTCGCCCTCGTGCTGAATACACTGGAAAAATCAACCAAACTTACGTTCCAATCGAAAAACGCAACTAAATAATATTGTTCAAGCAGAGCAGCAAATAGAGGCTGGGACAAAACCCCAGTAAATAAAAAGTAAGGCGTTGGAGCTTACACTAAAAAAGTGTAGC